>JALEGM010000261.1 GCA_022763145.1 Aquisalinus sp.
CCCTGAACGTGTGTTCAGGGCTTAAATACAATCTGATTTTACCGGCTAGAAACCGTAAAAGCGCTTAAGCTATTTCAAGTGTGCTGACAGCAGGTTTACCACTACGCTTGTCAACTTCAGTTTCGAATTCCACTTTCTGGCCTTCATTAAGGCCAGAAATGCCGCAGCGCTGCAAAGCTGTTGCGTGGACAAATACGTCCGCGCCACCTGTATCAGGCTGAATAAAGCCATAGCCTTTTTGGTCGTTGTAAAATTTTACAGTACCAGTAGTCATAGTCGCGTCCTTTCACTGACGATAATTTGGGACGTTCTGAACGCGCAATCTGTGCACGTCGCAAAACCTCCGGTAGTCGATTTTGGGGAAAAGTCTAAAACGTCAGCGCTTGTACTAAAACAAAACAACGCACGGCCCAGGTCGTCCGGCCAAATATCGATGCGCCCTCCATAGAAGAATCCGTGCACGAAAACAAGCGAAATTCAGTTTCACTCAGAACTGCTCTTGTAACGCTCCTCGCCCTCTACCACGCTTGCAATAATAGGGATATCTCCCCATGAATTTCCATCAACATTGAGCGGGTCTTGTCCAAGTATAGTGAAATCAGCAGTTTTTCCGGTTTCAAGTGAGCCAATCTGGTCGCTGAGGCCAAGAATTTTGGCTGCATCAAGCGTGACGGCCTCAAGCGCGTCATAGGGTGTGAGAGCTTCGCCAGGTTGATAGATTGTGCCTTCGCGTGTGATGCGCGTTATATGACGGCCTGCCGCTTTCAAGGGTTGAGGCGGTGCAAGTGGGGCATCTGAATGAATGGTCACAGTTACCCCAGCCTTGCTCAGAGAGCCTAGCGGTGAAATCCAGCTGGCGCGCTCTAATCCCAAGGGTTTCTGATAATCTCCGGACATGAAGTAAACATAATGGCTTGCCGCAGAAACCATTGCGTCGAGTTCAGCAACACGGTCAATCTGTGCTGGTGAGAACAACCCACCATGCTCAATCACAAAGTCTCTGTCTGGAGCAGCCTGACGTAACTCTTCCAGAGCTGAGAGGGAAGCTGTTTGCGCTGCATCACCATTTGAATGAATGTGTACTGATAAGCCAGCGTTCCAATAAGGCAGAATTCGATCAGAAATTTCTTCTGGTTTCAGTACCCATAAGCCTTCTGTGCCCGCAGACTGTCCGAACATGTACCCGGGAGGGGAAAGTCGCATCGTTTGAGAATAAAATGCGCCATCTGTGAAAAACTTGATTCGGGGGAGGACGGGGGCAGGTGTGACCATCTCCCCTGAAGCCATGCGTTTTACCGTAGAGGCAGCTTCATCGCCGAATTCTCTTTCCATGGCGCGGAATTCTGGAATCATGAAGAGGCGAAAACCGTCATCTTCAAGAGACCAACTGCTGGCTATGATGGCATTCTCCAGTGAACGATCAAAGGCGCCATAAGCGAGTTCAGCTGTTGTGGTGATGCCAGCTGCACGCATGATGCTGAAATAATTATCCGCACCTTGACTGATTGCAATTGGATTAAACAGATATCTGCCAATACGCTCAAAAAAATGAGAAAGCGCATCCTCATAGATGCGTCCGTTCAATGTACCATACTCGTGTAAACCTATGCCTTCATAGGTTTCATGCAGTTCAGGCGTGATTTCTGCGAGGGCAAGGGCAGGGGTATTGAGGTAAAAGTCGTGGCCTGAGTAATGCCAGACAAAGATTGGTCGTTGACTGGAAACCGCATCAAGATCTTCCCGTGTCAGGGAGCCTTGCACAAGGTTATGGTAACCATAGATGAAAACAGGTGATCCATCGTCCGCTGCTGCCTCAACAATTTCTGATATACGAGCAATAAATGCATCTCGTGTCTGAAAACCTGGCAGGTCTCCCGATGGTCCCGCCATGGGCCAGGGCGTTGCAAAAGGAAGAGAGTAAAGAACAGACCCTAGAAGCACATGCATATGTGGATCAATCAAGCCGGGTACGATGACATAATCCGCATAGCGCTCATCTATGATACTTGCTGGGAATTGGGAAAGCAGTCCTTCTTTGGAACCAATGCCGGTAATCAGACCGTTCTTCACCGCAATGGCCTGGGCTGTATCACCTTCATCGGTCATCTGCCTGATTAAATTAGCTGTATAGATAACTGTGCCGTCTGGCTCAGGGGGGGCGGGCTGGCAGCTGGCCAATAATACCGCTAATGCAGAAATAGCACGTTTCAACTTCGTTCTCCTCGTTGAGCAAACCATAGCAGGGTTGGGGCAGAATCGTGAAGCGCCCTCTGCGTTTAACGGCAAGGACGATTATGCTAAAATCAGATGGTTTATGGGAGTTTTGCGCTCGCAATATTGGCGCAAGGGCACATTTTCTCGTTCACAAACACTTGAACGGCACCCTACGGCTCCCCACTTATATATCACTGGGCGTCGGAATGTAATGAGAGGACTTTAGTCGACATGAATACCACAACTTCATCTTCATCATCACAAGGCAACTGGCGCCATCAACTGC
>JALEGM010000262.1 GCA_022763145.1 Aquisalinus sp.
TAAACCGCATGCCTATCGCGGGGAATAAGTCTGGCTTGCGCTAAAAGGGTAACTGCATGAGCCAACTGAATGACAGTCTGAAATATGAGCTGAAAAAGAATGTTTTTTTCAGTGCGTATAGTGATCAGGAGCTTGAAGACCTTTTTTCGCTAGCCAAGACAGTGGCTTTCAAAAGCCGCAAGGAAATCTTTGGCCAGGGGGATCAGGGCGACAGCATGTTTATCCTTCTTTCTGGCCGGGTAAAGATCAGTACTTATTCGACGACCGGGAAGGAAACCGTCTTAAGTTTTTTAGGCCCTGGAGATATCCTTGGTGAAATTGCACTGTTGGATGAAGGGCCGAGAACTGCTGCGGCACATGTGTTAGAAGAGACGCGCGCTCTACAACTTCATCGCAAAGACTTTCTCCCCTTCATCGAGAAGCATCCGCGAATCGCATTGCAAATTATCAGTGTACTGTGCCAACGGTTGCGGCGGACAGATATGTTCGTGGAAGAGGTTGTGACAATGCAGGCTGCGCCTCGGTTGGCGCGAGCCCTTATTCGTCTCGCTGATTCTCATGGCAAGGAAGAAGAAGGCGGAAATATTCGTATTCACCTTAAGCTGTCACAAGGAAATCTTGGGGCTCATGCTGGATTAATGCGAGAAAACGTCAACCGTCAGCTAAAGATCTGGGAAGAGGGCGGCATTCTCTCAAACGAGAACGGCATGATTATCTTGCATGATATTGCCATGCTTGAAGACGTTATTGCCGAGGCAGCAAGCTAGGTCGCGAGAGTTTATTTTTTCTCGAGTAGAATCTGGCCCTGCTTTTCGACACTTCCAGAAATAGATTCTGCAATGCCAGCGAGGAGGGAGGGCAGAACGACCACAATTCTTACATGCGCTTCGAAGATATCAATATCTCCCTTGATATTCTGGCCTAGTCCTTTCGCCGTGAAAGAAAGCCGGTCTCCTGACCATTCTTCAGTAAACCGAAAAGTTATACCGCCCGAAAGAGCGGACTTGATCTTGTCAAAATTTTCGGCCACGCGGCGGCGGGCTTCTTCCTTACCAAGGTCATGGGACAGGGTAATCGTGACTGGACGTGCCATAGGATATGTCTCCTTGCTTACACTTCATATAAGAAGGCAGTTCGCGCGTTACAAATCCGGTAGTCACTCGTGTGAATTCATTCGGACGGCGCAATTTTGCCGCTACTGTACTGTCTGACAAGCCTGAAAACTAGGAGGATGCCTATCCCGGCAAAGATAATTCCTCCAATCGCTTGACCCACGAGAACACCGGAGGCTTCGCCGACAGCAGAACCAACCATGACAAAAGGTGCAACACCGATCGTGTTTTTGCCCCAGTTGAGCCAGGTGGACCAGGTTGGACGCTCCAGATTGTTGAAACTGGCATTGGCGATAAACAGTACCCCGTTAAAGAAGAACAGCGGCGTAATAACAATGGCGAAAACTGAGACTAGGTTTTGGCCGGTCTGGTCCAGACCGAACTGATTAGCAATAAATCCGGCACCCAGAAGCAATACGATCCAAATGAAGAGGCTATAACCGGCCGTAAAGATTAGCGCTTTGATGACCGTCTCCCGAACTCTTGCATAGTTTTCGGCACCGAAATTCTGCCCGATGATCGGACCAACAGCACCGGAGAGCGCATATATGACGCAGAATGCCAAAGGTGTGAGACGACCGATAACTGCGTAGGCTGCGATGGCAGAGTCGCCATATGGGGCAATAAATCGGGTCACGATCAGGTTGCCAACTGGTGTCGCGATGTTTGTCAGTACAGCCGGGATGGCAATTTTCAGAATCGGTTGCAGATGTTCTTCAAACTGCTCCCGCGCGAAAGGTGCAAAGCCGCCATAGTGTTTCAAGATCGGCGCTGCTGCGAACCAGGCCATCGCAAAGCGCGCCGCAACTGATGCGATGGCTGCCCCTTCAAGTCCAAGAGCCAGGCCAAAAATCAGGATCGGGTCCAGGATCGCATTGACGAGACCACTCCCCAGTGTGGCATTCATCGCACGCCGTGCATCACCATGCGCCCTGAGAATGCCTGAGCTGGATAAAGCAAATACCGCTACCGGCAGCGAGGGCACGACGATCCGCAGATATCGGGTGGCATGCGCTTTTGCCTCACCTGTCGCGCCGATCAGGTCGAGTAGCAGCGGGGCGAATATCCAGAACAAAACCGCGATAACCACGCTGACCATCAAACCCAGCGCAACAGCGCTCGTCGCGATGCGGCGCGCACCTTCCTCATCATCCCGCCCGAGCCTCCTGGCTGTTAGGGCGCTGACGGCAATCATCAGACCAATTGAGATGCTCATATTGAAAAATATGAGTGTGCCTGCGAAGCCAACACCCGCAGTTATTGCGACATCACCCAGTAAGGAGATGAAGTACAAATCGACAAAATCCACCATGAACATTGAAAGCAGCCCTGCGCTGGCGCTAAACGCCATGATGGCCACATGGCGCATCAAGTCTCCTTCAAGAAACTTTGCCGGGCGTTTGGGAGCAGAAGATGCAGTCACGATGAAATCTCGTTAGAGGCAAGGTTGGTTAGTGCCTGAAATCATCTGAAAGAACCATGCTTATTTCATGGGCGACAGATTGACTGACAATAACGTGAAGTGTGGCCTTATTCCTGCCAAAAGGTAACCTTCCTTTTGCTGCCTCCCGGCCTTAAGTACAAACATCCTTAGTTCAGATGGAGTGCAAACATGATTACTTCTGACATATTCGCCTCATGCATGAGTGTTTTCGCGGTTGCCGCTATTGAGGCTGCGCCTGCCCCAGTCGCTGAGATATCGCTTGCACCAGCAATAAGTGTTGTTGAAGCAGCGCCGGTAATTCTCGAGCAGGATTCGGCGGATGATCTCAATGCCGCTCAACTCAATGAGACTCGCACTGAATCAGAGGGCATGGAAGCACCTTACAGCGCTGAAGTGACGCCACTGACCGTCCCGACAGTCGATAGTGAGTTCACATACCAAACCGGGCCACTTGCCTATGGGGACCGGACTGATGAAGAAGTATTCGCTATGGCTGTCTCATACCTCAAGGATATCGACACCCTGTCAGCTGACTTTATTCAGACGGCTCCAAGCGGGAATGTCACAACAGGTCAGCTGCAGCTCTCCCGGCCAGGACGTTTGCGTTTTGAGTATGATGACCCAAATCCAACCTTGATCGTTGCAACTCAAGGCCTCGTATATGTTCATGATGCTGATTTGGAGACAACCGACAGCTATCCGGTGAACCGTACTCCATTGAAATTCCTGCTTAATCGAGACGTGCGGACCGACGATGCGCGTCTGAAAGAGGTCCTGCGCTCGGAAACTGCAGTTAACTTGATCCTCGAGTCTTCCGACCTTGAAACACAAGGTGAGCTCGTGCTGACGTTCGATGCGCCTGAGATGAAATTACGTCGGTGGGCTGTCGTGGACGAGGTTGGCAATTACACCGTGGTTGATCTCGATAATGTTCAGCAAGGCGTTCGTATTGCCAATAATGCCTTTAGAGTGCCGGAGGCAGGTGGCAGTTTCATCCGGGATAGGTAGAAAGAATCAAGAAATTGCAGTAATTGCAACACGCAAGATTTTTTTCGCAAATGTAACTTGAAAAGATGTGGTGTGGTGCGTTATTATCACACTACGCGATATTTGATGCAGCGATCAGCGTCGCCCCCCGCTTGCAGATCCGCATCTCGCGTCGCCGGACTTCCCCTCCCGGCGCAGGCGCTAAAGCGCAAGATTGCGCCCGGCTTAGCCGGGCGCTTTTTTTTGCGCGAATATGCTTGACGACAGAACCTGTAGGTATGACTTCTCTAGGATGACCGATGATGAAGAATTGGAACTGCTTGAACGTGAACTGCCTGTCCTGTCGCGGCTACGACGGTTCGCTGATGGTTTGGAGGAGGTGCCGTGGTTTTCGCGCCTTGGTGAGATGTTGCATCCGGGAACCAGGCGCATTGCGGAGCACTATCTTGATCAACTTGGTTTTCCGGATACGGAAATAGCGATATTGGCTGACTGGGAAGATGCGGCCGCTTCAGCTGAAACCTTCGACTGGGCTAATCCAGCTTGGGAAGCAGAAGAGCTGGTGCGTGCAGACCTGACCGGACGAGCACTTGACTATATGTCAGATGAAGCATTGCAACTGGGCCTATCTGTTGTCTCGGATCGCGCTGGACATGCAGCTAAAAGTGCTTTGCTGGATACAGCCGCCCTGTGGGATATGGTAGATGAGAATGTACATAATCTGTCCGTGGGCGGCGCAGTTCAGGCTGCATATGGTGCAGGCCTGCTATTGCTGGCGGCTGCGAATGACCCGGAGTTTGACGCGGATACGCATGCATTTGCAGTAAAGTTCCAATTGTTCGAGCATGGGCGCTGGCCCGTTGGCGTGGTGGGCAGCAGTTTTAATCTCTTCTAGGAACGAGGATATAGTTTTTTGCGCTCAAACCATTTGGCTGACTTCAATCATCGCCAGAACCAGAAGATAAATCGCCATAACGGTCAGTAACCACTTGAGCAGCTTACGGAACAAATCTTCCGAGAGCTTGCCCAGTAATCTCGTGCCAAGAACAGTGCCGCAAAAACCGCTGGCGAGAGCAGCTATTATAAGCGGGAGCCATGGGGCATAGATAAAACCCGCCATGAAGAAGACCATCACTTTCAGGCCGTGCTGGAGAGTCATACAGGCACCTGATGAGGCTATTAGTCCTTGTCGAGGCATGCCGGGGACTTTTGACAAGATCGTAGAAATGAATGGCCCAGTCGCTCCTACGAATAGTGTCAAAAACGAAGAAATACTCCCGGCAATGACATAAGACTTAGGCCCGAAGCCCAGATTCCGAAATTTAGGCCCCCATTGTGTAAAGATAATAAAAGCCGCAATTGCGAAGCGAAATGTCCAGGCAGGAAGATTTGTAACAACCTGAGAGCCCACACTTGCACCGATGATAGCCCCCAACGCGAACCAGCCAAGAATTTTCCAGTCAATGTGACGGAACAGGATTGCCGCTCGACCCGCGTTAGAGCCCACCATAACCGCACCATGTACAGGGACCACTGCAGTTGCAGGCATAACAGAACTCATAACGGCAATCAGCAAGAGGCCTCCACCGATACTGAAGGCTGCGGTCAGTGCAGAACCAAAAAAACTTGTAAATATAATAAGCGCTGCTTGCCACCAGTGTGGCAAATCAGGAGGGAGAAAACTCATCTGTTCCATTGAGGCATGGTCTATGGTGTAAACATAAACTTGCCAAGTAGGAGCTGCAGAGGGTCGAGATGAAAGTAACCACCTGGAATATAAATTCCGTACGTTTGCGTATCGGGCTCGTCGAGCGATTTCTTAAGGAGGAGGAGCCGGATATTCTGTGCCTCCAGGAAATCAAATGCGTTAATGATCAGTTTCCCTCAAAAGCAATTCGCAAGGCGGGCTATGAGCATATCGCCGTTCATGGTCAACCCGGCTACCATGGTGTAGCGATCATTTCTCGTCTGCCCTTTAGCAGTCAGAAAGCCCTGCAGTTTTGTCAGAAAGAGGACACTCGCCATATCAGTGTGCGGCTCAAAGGAGGGCTTGAGGTTCACAATTTCTATGTGCCTGCTGGGGGTGATGTTCCAGATCCTGATGTGAATGAGAAATTCGCGCACAAACTTGCGTTCATGAAAGAAATGGCCGGCAAATTTAGTGAAGATATCGCTCGCAAATCCATCTTGGTTGGGGATCTCAATGTGGCGCCAACGGAGAATGATGTCTGGTCTCATAAGCAACTTTTGAAGGTTGTCTCACATACACCTGTTGAAGTTGCCCACATGCAAGAAGTACAGGAGGCGGGCAAATGGATCGATATCGCGAGGGAGTTGGTGCCGGAGCCGGAGAAACTATATTCCTGGTGGTCCTATCGTGCAAAAGACTGGCGTGCCTCCAACCGGGGACGACGATTGGATCATATCTGGGTGACGCCAGCACTCAGGAAAGCTGCTCTTGGCAATGGCCGCGGGGCTTATATCATCCATGATGAAGCGCGTGGCTGGGAAAAAGCCTCCGATCACGCACCTGTTTCCTTGACGCTTGATATCTGAATTAAGTCACAAAAAATGCCGCTGGGTAGAACCAGCGGCATTTCTGATCTTTATTTAGGCTGAATTCAGCCTGATCTTATCTTTTCTTACGTGTAGCTTTCTTTTTCACTGCACGTTTAGCCGGTGCTTTTTTAGCTACTTTTTTCGCAGGTGCTTTTTTAGCAACCTTACGTGTTGTTTTTTTCGCAGCTTTTTTGGCAGGCGCTTTCTTCGCAACTTTTTTGCGAGGAGCACGTTTCTTAGGAGCCATTTGCTCAGCTTCGATCTTGTCTAAAGCTTCTGCGTATGTCGCGAGTGCCTTCATGAACGCAGCTTGCTGTGTCTTAGGTAGGACATTCAGTGCCGCAGTTTCTGCTTTCACAACTTTTGCTGTCGCAGAGTTCAATACTTTCTTACCCGCAGCTGTCAATTTGACTGAGTTTGCGCGCGCGTCTGTTTTTGTACGTTGGCGAGCAAGATAACCTTTCTTGATCAGGCGGGAAATCATGTCGGCCAGAGTTGAGCGATCGATACCAGTCTTGCGAACGAGATCAGTTTGGCTCAGGCCTTCATCTTCAGAAACTGTATGCAGAACAGCAAACTGACGTGGTGTAGGGCCTGTTTTGCCAACTTCCTTGGCATACAGGTCATATGAATATTGCTGGGCACGGCGAATAAGGTGGCCCGGTGATTTTTGCAGCGAGAATTTAGCCATTGTTTTCCTCTTGTCTGTTTTAGGGCAGCGCCTTACGACGTTGCTTAGGTATGCGGAGCAAGATGAAGATGTTTCCCTTTCTTAGCTCCTGGGTGTACTGTTTGCCTTTTATCTGTTAACAAACATTTGCAACCTGTCGAGTGTCGGCAGGTTTTGCAACAAATTTTCCACAATTTTTGAAAAAAAATGAGTAAAACAGACTATCTGTGACCAGAATTACCCAGTTTTGGATTGCTCGGCAAGGAGAAAAGCACGGTGTCTACTAATTATCTTGAACCGGAGTTTGCGCAGAAAGTCCCCGATGGTGACAATATGACGCGCTCAGTCTGTACGCGCTGCGGCTTTATAGATTATCAGAATCCTAAGATTGTGGTTGGCTCCGTCGCGATTGCAGATGATAAAGTTTTGCTCTGCAAGCGTGCGATTGAACCCAGAAAGGGGTTCTGGACCTTGCCAGCAGGTTTCATGGAATTGAAAGAAACGCTAGAAGAAGCCGCTATGCGTGAAGCACGCGAAGAGGCTTGTGCTGAACTGGAGATAGATAGACTACTGGCAACTTATAGCGTACCGCACATCTCTCAGGTGCAGATCATGTTCCGGGCACAGCTAACAAACCCCTCCACAATTGGGGCAGGACCGGAAAGTGAAGCAGTAGATTTATTTAAGTGGTCGGATATCCCGTGGACTGACCTTGCCTTTCCCAGTGTTTACTGGGCGCTTAAGCAGTATGAGCAATCGAAAAGCTTGGTCGAATTTGCGCCGTTCACGAATCCTGTTGACGGCCTTTAGAAGATTCACTTTCTGGTTTTTCCCTTATAGGTTGAATTTTATCAGCTTCGCTCATGCTGGCAGAATCACTGGTACCGTCCTGTGGCACGTCTTGCTCTTCAATAAGATGCTTTGATATGAATGGCGTCTGAGCAATGATAAATAGAAAGATCAGTGCCATAAATCCGAAAGTTTCGATCCGTACATACCATGCCTCTCCTTCACAGGGTGCATCAGGCAAGCACCCGGGCGTCATGGTTCTCCAGAGGACTTCGTTACCTACAGCGAGCGCTAAATAAAGCCAGGTGAAACGCCATGTGAGAGTTCGCCAGGCATTGTCCGGCAAGTTCAGGGCTTCGCCCATAATCATTTTCAGGAAAATACGGTTGATAAACAGTCCGCCACCCAACAACCCTGCAAACAGTAGGTATACAAGTGTCGATTTCACGTAATAAAATATTTTGCTTTGGAAGATGAGTGTTAAAGAGCCGAAGCCAATCACCAGAACACCTGTCAGGATCAGCATCGGAGAAATGCTGCGTTCCTTCCATACAGAGTAGATGCTTGCTACCAGCCAGACAGGAATGAAAAGGGCTGTTGCAACAAAAACACCATCTCCCCCTTCACTGAACATCTGCGTGCCGAAAGTTCGATCCAGTACTGGGCCTATACGCCCACCCATGAAGTACCCGATGAGGAAGGCTGCGAGAGGCCCCAGTTCGACCAACATTTTTGGTGTGCCGGTCAATTTTTCGCCTTTACGAGGTGAATTTGTCATGATTGGTCCGTTAATTCCTCAATGCCCGTCAGGGCGCGGGTGAAGTTATGCGCACTGAAAGGCTGAAGGTCTTCAACACTTTCTCCAACGCCAACGTAGTGAACCGGTAAGCTGAACTTGTCAGCCAGAGCAACGAGCACACCGCCGCGAGCGGTGCCGTCCAGTTTCGTCATTATCAGACCTGAGACACCGGCGATCTGAGTAAAAGCCTCTGCCTGACTGATAGCATTCTGCCCAACGGTTGCATCCAGCACGAGTATTGTGTCGTGTGGCGCGGTATCATCAAGTTTACGGATCACGCGGACAATCTTCGCCAGTTCGTCCATCAACTCTGTGCGATTCTGTAGGCGTCCTGCTGTATCAATCATGAGAACGTCGATGTTCTGTGCTTTGGCCTCCTGTAAGGCGTCGTAAGCCAAGCCAGCAGCATCAGCCCCTACGTCTCTTGAAATGACAGGGGCGCCAACGCGCTCACCCCAGACCGTTAGTTGCTCAATAGCAGCAGCACGAAAAGTATCTCCAGCAGCCAGCATCACGGACTTTCCTTCATCGGAGAATTTACGAGCCAGTTTTCCAATGGTTGTGGTTTTACCTGCGCCATTAACACCAGTCATCAGGATGACGTGTGGTCTGTTGCCTTCATCAATGACAATGTCTTTTTCAAGTGGTTGTAGGCTGCTGGCAATTTCGTCAGCGAGAACTTGTCGAACTTCCGTGTCATTGATTTCCTTATCGAACTTATCTTTCGCAAGAGAAGTTGTAATTCTGGTTGCTGCAGGGACGCCCAAGTCAGCTGTGATGAGAAGATCTTCCAGTTCTTCTAATGTGTCGTCATCGAGTTTTCGCTTGGTGAATATGGCACTGACACCCCCGGAAAGTTTTGCAGAGGATTTGGACAGGCCTTGCGTCAGTCGGCTGAAAAAACCTCGCTTACCAGTCTCAGTTTGTTCCTTTTCTTCAGAAATATCAGCAATGTCCGGTAACGTCGGTTCGGTTTCTTCAGCCTCTACTTCAATGTCGAAATCGTCTGCGATAGGCGTAGCCTCAACAAACGTCTCCTCACCTATATCTAAAATATGAGCTGTATCGGCATCGTCCTGATCAAGGATTGGGTGGACTTGCTCCTCAGAAGGAGGAAGAGATTTGAACGCATCCTGCAGCTCGGCTCGCAGTTTGGCTGTCAGTTCTTCTGCGGCAGCCCTACGCTCTTCGAGATGCGGGAAAGCATCAATCGTGGTCGAAGGTTGATGGTTTTCTTCAACCTCAACTTTCTTGCCTCGCCCGAACAGGCGTCCCAGAAATCCCTTTTTCTCACTCACTATTCTTCTTTCTCTGCTGATGCACCGCGTAGCACGTGGCCATCATGTTCTTTCAGGTGCACGCGTACGAATTGTCCAGCCTCTAGCAGACTCAAATCGCCTTTCGGGTCAAAACTCACTTCCGCAAAGTTGCCAAGGCGGCCGCGCCCTTGTTGCGTGCCTGTTGGTACTTTTTCTGTCAGCACAAGGCCCGTTTTCCCGGTAAGTCCGTCAAGATGTCGTGACAGCGCCATATCGCCAACCTGCCGCAGTTTGCGCGCTCTGTCTTTAATGACCTGTCGATCAAGTTGGGGCATTCGCGCTGCGGGTGTGCCAGTACGCGCTGAATATGGAAAAACATGCAAGTATGAAAGGTCGCACACCTCAACCAGTGACACTGAGTTCTCAAACATCTCTTCTGTTTCAGTGGGAAAACCAGCGATAATATCTGCGCCAAAAGCAACCTCTGGTCTCAGAACCTTGACGCGCCGACAAAAGTCGATGGCTTGTGCGCGGGTATGGCGCCGTTTCATTCGCTTCAGGATCATATCATCGCCTGATTGTAGCGAAAGATGCAGGTAGGGCGTGATCCGTTGCTCTGTCGTCATCAGTTCGAACAAATGTTCATCTATTTCCGCACCGTCAATAGAGGATAAGCGGAGGCGGGGCAGGTCGGGTATAGCCGCCAACAGGCGAGCAACCAGTACCCCCAGTGTTGGATCGCCTGGCAGGTCTGGGCCATACGATGTAATGTCAACGCCAGTCAGAACGATCTCTTGTGTGCCTGTTTCAACAAGACCGCGTACCTCCGATATAACGTCTTCTACCGCTACAGATCGGCTGTTACCGCGCCCATACGGAATAATGCAGAATGTGCAGCGATGGTCACACCCGTTCTGGATTTGGACGTAAGCGCGTGTCCGACCTTGATTGGTCGTTTCTATTGCGGCCGATAATGAGGTCTCCGCCATGATTTCGGAGACGTTTGACGGTCTCTCTCCATGCTGCCCAATGTCGTTCCATGTGTCGGCGTTCATTTTTTGGGCGTTACCGACAACGGCATCAACTTCCGGCATATCTCGGAAACTTTCCGGATCGATCTGCGCAGCACATCCTGTAACGATGATCTCTTTGCCTGGGGTGGATTTCTTGATTTGGCGTATCTTCTGCCGCGTTTGTCGCACAGCTTCATTGGTGACCGCACAGCTGTTCACGATAACGGTGTTTTGCAGACCTGCCGTTCTTGCCATGGCACTCATTTTATCGGACTCGTACCCGTTCAGTCGACAGCCCATGCTCACAACTTCTGTATCTGATATTTCAGGATTGGCTGTTTGCTCACTCATGGCGGTTACATGCTGCATCGGCTAAAACTCTGCAAGTCCCAGTGTCGGCGCGACAGCTATGCTGACAGCTTGCCGGTGTATTCAAGCTCCACTGGGCCAGCCATGATGACATGATCATCACTTTCCCGCCATTCAATCGCCAGCATGCCACCATCCAGCTCAACTGTTGCTTTGCGAGCTGTCAGGCGGCGGCGATGTGCTGCAACCAGAGAGGCGCAGGCGGCCGTTCCACATGCTTTGGTAATACCAACGCCGCGCTCCCAAACGCGCAAGCGAATATCATATTGGCCGCGTACCTGCGCGATTGAGACATTAGCTCGCTCAGGGAAAAGCGGATGATGTTCAATCATAGGGCCAAATTTATCGAGCTCATGCGACTCCACATCATCCACGAAGAAAACGCAATGTGGGTTGCCCATATTCACTGCTGATGGTCCCCAGAGAACAGGATTATCAATAGGTCCGAGTTTGATATCGATGAAGCGTGTGTCATCCATTTGTTCCGCTAAGGGAATATCCTGCCATCTCAATCGTGGCTCGCCCATGTCAACGCTGATGCGGTTATTACCGATCCAGGTTGCTTCTATCTCTCCGGCAGGCGATAAAAAGGCCACGGCCTCTGTGCCGCTCTCTTTCATCAGCAGCCAGCCAATACAGCGTGCTGCGTTACCGCAAGCTCCGGCTTCTGATCCGTCGGCGTTCCAGATCCCCATATACGGTTCGCCAGCGCGCTGCTCCAGCGTGATGATCTGATCACAACCATATTGCCCGTCGCGACTGCCTAGTATCTCCGCCGCATCTGATGACATTTTTTCAGCGGAGGATCGCAAGTCCACAATGACGAAATCATTACCGAGACCATTCATTTTCCAGAATGGTAGTCCGACGATATTCCTCAATGCATTTGTCATAGGCCATAGTACCAGATTGCTAGGTAGCTCCCTAGCCACGAAACATACTGTCCGGCAAGTGCCGGGCCGGCCTCAAACCTGAGTGTTAACCATATTTGTCCTGTTGCAAGGATCGTCAGAAATGCGAGCGGTGATGGCAAGGCGTTGAAATCAATTGCAAGGGCTGCTGAAAGTGCGGGCATCATCAGAATGACACTGCAGATTTTACGTTCCGTTACGGAAGTGGTTGAGAAGAGCTTATATATCACGAGCGGGCAGATCAGCAGTATCCAACAGAGTAATTCCCCTAGAGCAGAGGCAAATTGTCCTCCATGTCTGTGCTGCCAGATCCTATCTTCTTCAATGGGACTGATAAAATTCTGTAATCCTTCAAGTGAGGTGCCGGAGCTCCAGACCCAATAAAGAAGTGCTATAATTGTGAGGACAGTTGGCATCAGAACAATCAATAGCGGCACCAGCCTGTACTTCAGTAAAAGACGCGGCGATATCAGCAGGGAGAGACCAGCGAATAGAGGCAAAGCTGACCAGAGGAATACACTGCTTGAAGTGAGCAGGAGCATCAGGAAAACGCCTACACTTATGGCGCTTTTGGAGAAGGCGCTTTTTTGAAGGTCCATACAGAAGGACCACATCAATATGGACAATGCCGGTATAGCAAAGGCTTCTGAATGCGTCATTGACCACAAGATCAACGGATTAGTAAGACACAGAGCTAATAGGAGAAAATTGACAACGTAAGGCTTGTGGTAATGAAGAGTACGCGAGATTATTGTCGCGGAAGTAGCCATACTGAAGATGATAAGTAGCAACAATGCTGCCAGCCAGTCTGATGCGAAAGCTGAAAAATGTCTTGTCAGTAATACAGCCCAGCCAAACTGGTCCGTATTTCCTTCTTGGAGAGGAAGGAATCCAAGTAAAATGGCGGCTCCAATGATGGAGAGGCAACTTGCGACGAAAACGAAGCTTGTCTCTTGTTTAACTTCACTAAAGGCCATCACTCGGGATTTCTGTTTTGGGGTGATGCCGTGTCTTTTCCCAATAAAACGGCCTGGTAAAAAGCTGCCATAGAGCAATGTAACCAGAGACACTCTGTAGCAGCCAGTATGCTGGGAGTAACAAGGCAAATAGGGTGTGCTGTAACCATCGTCGGTTTAGTGGTGCAATCAAGTGCAAATAGAGAAGCAAGA
>JALEGM010000263.1 GCA_022763145.1 Aquisalinus sp.
CAATCATCCAGTCCACAAGCTCAACGAAACTGATCCCTCTGGCGAGGGCCTGTTCCGGTGCCAATGACGTGGGTGTCAGACCTGGCTGAGTGTTGATTTCTAAGATGAACAGTCCGTTAACGCCGCGCGATTCATCAAAACGAAAATCTGTTCTTGTAAGCCCGCGACAACCCAGCAACTGGTGCGTTTGAAGCGCCATCGCCATGCAGGCATCTGCGACCTCGGTGGACACATCGGCAGGCACGACATGCGACGAGCCACCATCTGCATATTTAGCCTCGTAATCGTAAAAATCCTTGTGAGGAAGGATCTCGGTAACAGCGAGCGGCTTGTCGCCCATCACGGCCACTGTCAGTTCCCGCCCCGGGATATAGGTCTCAATCAGAACACCGGCAGCCAGATCGGCATCACTGCCCAACAAGCTCTCCAAGGGCCTGTTATCCCCTTCTCGCAGGATATGGATATTAACTGAAGACCCGGAAGCATTCGGCTTGACAACCAGCGGCCTTGCAGAATCCACCCGCGCCAGTTCTTCTTTTGAGCGGATCAATGCCCCGTCAGGTACTGGCAGACCGTTTGATTTCAAAAGCTGTTTCGTGCGCTCCTTATCCATCGCCAGAGACGACGCCAGAACACCGGAATGGGTATAGGGCAGGCCAAGAACCTCAAGCAGCCCCTGCACGCAGCCATCTTCTCCCCATTCACCATGTAGACCGTTGAAAACAATATCCGGGCTTACCTGACCAAGCTGACTGGCCAGATCACGCGTTGCGTCGATCTCGGTGACATCATGCCCAAGCTCTCGCAACGCCGCCGCTGCTGCACTGCCCGAGACAAGGCTCACCTCGCGTTCCGGGGACCACCCCCCTTTCAAAACCGCTATCTTGTGTTGCTTGCCCATGACTTTGTTCTTCTGTTGAAATTGCTGAACAAGGGGTAAATGTGCGGATCATTCATCATCATCCAGGCGTGCCAATGCGCTTGATTTCCCAGTGCAGTTCGACACCTGTCTCCTTCAACACGTCGGCCCGCACCGACTCTCCTAGGTTTTCAAGGTCAGCCGCGCTCGCCTGCCCGCGATTGATAAGGAAATTACAATGCTGCTCGGAGACCTGGGCATCCCCAACGACACGCCCTCGCCCCCCCACAGAGTCGACCAGCTGCCATGACGACCTGCCTCCGGATATCAGTGGATCAGGGTTCTTGAAAGTAGAGCCACCTGTGCGCTCGCGAATGGGCTGAGACTCTTCGCGTTTGCGCATGATCTCTTCCATACGTTGGTTGATCTCCTCGCTATCCCCTGCCCGCCCCCGGTAGACAGCCTCAACGAAAATCATCTCGTCAGGTACGGAAGATTTGCGATAGGAAAAACCCATCTCTGCATTGGAGAACGTATGCACATGCCCCTGCCGGTCAAGCGCAGTTGCTTCAACCAACACATCTTTCGTCTCTGTCCCATAAGCGCCAGCATTCATGCGCAGGGCACCGCCAATTGAGCCGGGAATACCGCGATAAAATTCAAGGCCGGCAACACCCGCCGCAGCCGCCCTTTTGGCAACCGTCGCATCAAGCGCCGCAGCGCCTGTACGCACTTCAAGACCGTTGACTTCCACATGCGCAAAAGGTGCTCCAAGACGCAGCACGACACCGCGCAAGCCGCCATCCCTGACCAAAAGGTTTGAACCCACACCTATTGGATAGACTGGTATATCTTCCGGTAGCTCCCGCAGAAAGCTGGCGAGGTCTTCGCGATCAGCTGGCATAAACACGACATCGGCTGGCCCGCCAACGCGGAACCACGTCACATCCGCCAACGGTGCTTCAAATATGTACTTACCACGTATCTCCGGAAGTCGGTCCCTGATCGCCATACTCATCTCTATACTGATGCTAGCTGATCAGCCAGTTGTCCGGCGTATCGGGTAATATCCCCTGCGCCGAGTAAGACAACATAATCGCCATGTGATGCCTTTGCCTTGACCAAAGCCGGGAGGTCGGCCCACTCCCGCAACCCGGTCACATCCTTATGTCCGTGGCTGGCAATACCATTGACCAACGCCTCACGATCGACATTCTCAATCGGCACTTCGCCCGCCTTGTAAACATCTGTGATAATAACGCTGTCAGCGTCATTGAAGCAGGTGCAGAAATCATCAAACAAATCACGCAGGCGCGAATATCGGTGTGGCTGCGCGATAGCGATTACCCGGCCTGAGCAAACATTACGCGCGGCTTTCAGCACGGCTTCAATCTCGACCGGGTGGTGCCCATAATCATCAATGATCGTGATGCCTTCAAATTCACCTGCTTTGGTGAAGCGCCGCTTGACGCCGTCGAAATTCGCAAACCCATCCCGGATCTGATCGACCGATGCACCGAGCTCGCGCGCCACGATACTCGCCGCCAGCGCGTTCAACACATTATGGTTGCCTGGCATTGGCAATCGGACATCCTCGATACGCTGTTCTTCCTGTCCACGTTTGCGGAAAATGATATTGAAACAGGCGTGACCGTCAGCATAGGTAATATTTTCTGCACGTACGTCAGCCTGCGGGTTTGTGCCATAAGTCACCAACCGGCGATCCGTCACTCGTCCAACCAGAGCCTGCACTTCAGGATGGTCGAGACATACAACCCCGAAGCCATAAAACGGCGTATTCTCGATGAACTGATCAAAGGCCTGCCGCAACGTATCAAAATCGCCATAATGATCGAGATGCTCGGGGTCGATATTGGTAATCACCCCGACAGTAATCGGTAGACGTATGAAAGTACCATCACTCTCATCCGCCTCGACCACCATCCAGTCACCTTCCCCAACCCGGGCATTGGTGTCCCAGGCATTGATAACGCCGCCATTTATGACTGTAGGGTCCAGGCCGGCAGCATCCATCAGTGCTGCAATCATCGATGTGGTTGTGGTCTTGCCATGGGTCCCGGCAATGCAGACATTCCACTTCAGGCGCATGAGTTCAGCAAGCATATCCGCCCTGCGAACCACAGGAATGTGCTTGGCGCGCGCCGCCGCCACTTCCGGATTATCAGGCCTGATTGCTGTCGAGATGACCACCGCATCAACGCCCTGAATATGATCTTCGGAATGCCCAATGGAAATCTCGATACCCTTGGCACGGAGACGTTGCACATTCGGACTGTCCGAAACATCGCTGCCCTGGACCTGATAACCAAGATTGTGCATTACTTCCGCGATGCCGCTCATGCCTATGCCGCCAATACCCACAAAATGGATACCGCGCATATCAAACGGCATTCGGATATTGATCTTCGCAGAATCAGTCACTGTACGCACCTTTACTCACGGCTTATTCTTTACTGGCTACCACTGCCTCAATATGATCAGCAAGTCGCACTGTCGCTTTTTCCGGCGCAACCGTCAGCGCCTGCTGCGCCATTTGTGCCAGCGTGGCAGGTGCGGTCAAGAGCGCCGCAACCGTCTCGCGCAGGTTGTCGGCAGAAAAACTGCTCTCATCCATCACCTTGGCGGCGCCACAAGTCTCAAGTACGCGCGCATTACCGCTTTGATGATCATCCATGGCAATGGCAAGTGGCACAAGTATGGCAGGCCTGCCAACCGTCGCGATTTCCGTAACAGACGATGCCCCGGCCCGGCTGATAACAAGATGCGCCTTGGCTAGACGCTCTGGCATATCGGAGAAGAACGGCCTGAGATCAGCCTGAACTTCGGCGTCAGCATAAACGGCTGCCACAGCATCATGTTCCTCTTCCCGTACCTGCTGGGTGATCTTCAGACGCTGGCGCAAACTCTCCGGCAGCGCACTGATCGCCGCCGGCACAACCCGGCTGAACAAAGCCGCTCCTTGAGAGCCGCCAAAAACCAGAATGTCGATTGCACTAAACTCTGCTGGCGCTACATAGGGCGCGCGCGCCTTTTGCATCACTGCATCTCGTACGGGGTTCCCCAACTCCAACAAACTTCCCGTTCGCTTTTCCGGTAAGCGATCGAGCTGAGTAAAGGCATGCGCAACGAAATCAGCCTTCGGCGCGACAAGCCGATTGACACGCCCAAGCACAGCATTTTGTTCGTGCACTCCGTGAGGTACACCACGCAGTCGTGCCGCAAGCATTGCGGGCGCTGAAGGATAGCCACCAAAACCAACCATGACATCAGGCTTATGCTGGCCAATCGCCGCCAGTGATTGGCGCACAGCGCGCATCAGCGCAAAGCCAGTTGCCGCTTTAGCCTTAATACCACCGATCGCCGGATTAGAGGCTGGCAACTCCAGCAGGATATCCGCCGGGAAGGTCTCGCCATAGCGCATCCCTCTTTTGTCTGTAAAAAGAATAACCCGCCAGCCCCGGCGTTTCATCTCCTGCGCCAGCGCTTCTGCCGGAAACATATGCCCGCCAGTCCCGCCCGCGGCGAGCCCGATTAACCTGCCTTCACTCACGGCATAACCTCTTTTCGCCTCAACGCGGGCGCCTGCTTGCGCGTCAACGCCAGGATAAGCCCCACGGTGATCGCCGTCGCCAGCAATGATGATCCACCATACGAGATAAATGGCAATGTCATCCCCTTGGCGGGCAGCACGCGCAGACTGACCCCGATATTGACAATCGCCTGAAACCCGATCTGCGCCGCTAATCCACAGATCGCCGCCTGCAGGAAGATACTATTCTTGAGCGCCGCCAGTTGGAATGCCCGGAAAACAAAAAACGCATAAATGCCAAGAATGACCAGACAAAGCAGAAAACCAAACTCTTCTCCTGCGACAGCAAAAATGAAATCCGTATGCGCATCAGGAAGCTGATACTTGATCTCTGTATCCGGGTTACCCAGAAGCCCGCCGCTGGACAAGGCCTGCACTGCTGTATCCACCTGATAGGTATCGCCGGTCTCAGGCCGAAGGAAATGGTCAATCCGTCGCGAGACATGGGGCGCATAGAGATAGCCAAGAGAGGCTGCTGACACGGCCACACACCCCAGCACCGCAATCCAGAGCCAACTCCAGCCTGCGATAAAAAACATCAAGGCCCAGACTGTCGTCACAAGTAGCCACTGGCCATAATCCGGCTGCATCAGCAGCATCAACGCAAACACACCATAGCAACCCATGGCAATGAGCCCGCCGGGAAAAGTCTTGTCCCGCGCGCCCTCCGCCACCAGCCAGGCCGCCGTAATCACAAAACCTGTCTTCGCAAACTCGGAGGGCTGAAGGCTGAAAGAGCCAAAAGTAAGCCATCTGTGTGCACCATTTATTTCAGGCGCAAACAGCAGCGCGATAGCGATAAACACAATCGAACCACAAAACAGCAACACGCCCAGTCGCCGCGCCTGCAAGGCAGGCAAAAGGGAAATCCCGAACAACAAACCCAGTGCCGGGATCATGAAAATCAGCTGGCGCTCAATGAAGTGATAATTATTCGAAATACCGAGCCGCATGGCCGTCGCCGGGCTCGCTGCAAAGCAGAGCACAATACCGATCAGGATCAGCGCGCCAGTACAGTAAATCAGGCTGCGATCAACCGACAGCCACCAGTCTCGCGCGATCCGGCTGATCGAGAGGTCGCCATGGTCAAATGCAAAAAATCGCCGATACAGACTGTCCATACTGATCTCATGCTCCACGAATGCGGCGATAGACAGGCGAAGATTTGCCCCATACGCCAAAATCCTGACCTGAGCTCTTCACGGAGCCCAGGCTTCTGCTTCTTACATCAGGGAATTTATTAGCGACTGGTTAACGATGTCTGACAGGTGAACTTATGAGATATTTAAAAAGCGAATTTTGCTGTTTGCTATGTCGCTAGGCGCAGATCAAGAATTAAGGATATAGTCGAAATGCCAGCTGGGCTGATACATTCTTCCAGCACGAGTATAAAATGTAACAGAACGAGGATCAGTATGCTGCTCTGCTCACCTTCTGCCATGAACCGCCGTACATTTCTCAAAATCTCTGCCGCATCTGCAGCGCTTGTCGGATGTTCACCAAATCCACCCAAGCGGAAAAAGCATATTGCTGTGATCGGTGGCGGCATTATTGGTTCTTCAATTGCTTACCATTTAACCAAAGGCGGCGCTCAAGTATCTTTATTGGAACGAAACAGACTAGCCGAGCTTGCCAGTCGCGGAACATTCGCCTGGATTAATGCGACTTGGGCCAAGCAGCCGCGACACTATCATGAATTCAATCAGGCTGGCGTACAGAGTTGGAAACATCTGCAATCTGAATTGGACATTCCCGTTCGATGGGGCGGATCTCTGGAGTGGTTTACCTCTGTAGAACGCCAACGCATTTTGCAGGCGCAAATCTCTGAACAGATTGAATGGGGTGAGCCAGCCACCATGATTACCGGAGATACTTTATCAGAATTAGAGCCCAATGTGGTTTTCGGAAATGTGGACAGTGTCGCATATTCACCAAATGACGGCGCTGTTGACCCAGTCCTTGCTACCAGAAAAATGGTCGCAGCAGCACAAAAAGAAGGTGCCTCAATACGTGAGAACTGTGCCGTCGAAACTGTGTCGACGTTAGCAAATGGCCAAGTTCAGTTAAACACCTCCTGTGGACCGCTGATTGTGGACGATTATGTCCTCGCAACCGGTGCTGATGCTGCAGCAACGATCTCACTGGCTGACATTAAGATTCCCCAAAGAACGACACCTGGTATAATTGTAATCACCCAGCCCATGCCTAGGCTGATTAATCGCATCATCGTCGCGCCAGGTGTACATATACACCAGAGGGACGACGGAAGAATTGTACTCGGTGAACAAGATGGTGCCCCTGACAATACAGCGCATCAAATGCGGCTTAGCCACCGCCCAACCAGTTTTCCTGACCCGGCTTTTGCTGAACAGCATGCATCGCGCATACTGATGACTGCAGAAGCTTTCGTTCCAGGAATGGCATCAGCCGATATTGAGGACGTATATATCGGTTGGCGCCCCCTCCCGCTTGACGGTCACCCAGTCTTGGGGCGAAGTCCAAATCAGCCGAGGGCTTATTTGGCCATTATGCATAGTGGTGTCTCTTTGGCACCCGCCGTCGGAGAGCTGGTTGCCAAGGAAATACTATATAATGCAAGCGCGGCTACCCTTGATGAGTACCGTCCCGATAGAAACTTTGAGGAAATACGAAGATATTAATTTTGCTAAAGAGTTTTCTCCAAAATCTTGTAAAACCTCAATAGGCCCTGACGAAACTGATAGTAGAGAGACTTCTTATGCCGGAACCAAGCTTGGAGCTTGATAAGCCAAATGCCGTTGGTGCATTGGACCGACTGACAACCAATGTCGCCATGTCATTGGTCTGCGTGGTCCCGACCTTCTTCATGTGTCTTGTGAAGCCATGGCGGTTATCAGCGCTTATCAGGATGGATGACCCGTCAGGGCGTTCAGGCATGTTGCTAGCGCCAGGGGCGTATTTCCCATTGGCGATGCTTGTCTCACTGATGGCGGGGGCGCTGCTCACGACCCCTGAAATCGCAAATAACAGTGGTGCCTTCCTGGGCCCTGCTCTGGCCTTATCGATCCAGTCTGCACTTGCTGAAGGAGACGTTTGGAAAACCATCGCCATCGTGATGCCAATTTTTGGGTTCGCGGTTTTGGCTGGCTCGCTAGGGCTTGTCCTGAAAAAGTGGGCTCATCAGGATTGGACGCTCAGAACAAGTTTGCGTGCAGTGTTTTATGTCACAGCGACGCTGGTTTCCTGGATAATACTCTCGACTGCTGCACTCGATTTAATCAGGATTTCAAGCGGCAACGCCGATCTGGTCAACACACTCATATCGTTGATACCACTCCCAACGCTAGGCCTCGTTTTCTGGATGTATCTCTGGTTCTTCCGCAACGGCGGCGCGTTGTCGTTAGTGCGCAGCGGCATTCTCAGCCTGGCAATGATCGCCATAAAGATAGTATCGGTCATTGCGCTGGGCACCATGGCAGCCATGTAGGCTTGCAGCAGCGGCGTGTTACCATAACCTGGCTCGGGCTAAACCAACTCAAGGTAAAACCTTACAGCTCATCGCAGATTAGGCTTTTGTCATTCCACGGTCAGCTCACTGATAGAATATGAATCCAGATATAGTTACCCGACTATGCAGCAATAAGCGCCGCCACCTTCTCGATGGCCAGGTACCAGCAACCCGCTCCCTGCGAATCTTGCGGAACACCGATATGGGTCATCTTCATGTTCGTTTTTCCGTCTCGCTCTTCAAGTTCGACAATAA
>JALEGM010000021.1 GCA_022763145.1 Aquisalinus sp.
GCTCCGTGAGCTGCAAACTGCCCTGACACGGCTTGCCGAACTCGCCGGTGCATTTTTTTGACTTCTCCTAGTATTCGCCTCCCCACGGCTTGTCCGTGGGGCCCATCTCCTGCTCGTTGATTGAAGGAGATGCTGAATGGCCCGGTTTGACTTCATTGCCTGTTATATTCTCGCCAATCGCAAGAATGGTGCCTTGTACCCGGGTTCCACCTCTGATCTGCTTGAAAGACTCGATCATCATAAACGTGGGATTGGTTCTAAGTTTACGAGCAAATACAAATGTACCCGTCTGGTCTGGTACGAAGAGTTTTCCGAGATGGCTGCCGCTACCCATAAAGAGCGTCGGATCAAGACTTGGCCGCGTCAATGGAAGATCAATCTTATCGAACAGGCGAATCCGCATTGGGATGATTTGTCACTGAACCTGTGGTAAGAGTTTCGCGCTCCATTGATGGGCCCCACGGACAAGCCGTGGGGATGCGGGAGGAGGGGGTAAGCTGATCGCAGGATCGTGTTGGTTGTCAGGTTATGGCGGTGATGTCCGGTGCGAGATCGGTTTTATTTTTTTGTGCTTTGCGGGCAGCTTTTTCCTGACGGCGGCGTTCGGCGCGGCTGAGATTTTTTTTCGCAAGGCCAGGTGACGATTGTGGCGCGACTGACGCGCCTGCCGGATTATTTTTTTCGCGGCCAATGGTGGCGTTATTGATTGCTTCCTCGATGGCCCTATCAGCAGTTCCATCGATTACTGCGCTTGAGGCCGATGACGGCGCTTGTGTTTCTGGCGCCGGGTCGGTCTCTTGTCGGATTTTCTCCTCTTTTCTGCGCGCCGCCGCAAGGTCCCAGCCCATGCTCTCTTTCAGGTCTTCGAGCTTTTGATAAGAGCGGATGTGGCTGGCCACGAGGCGCACCTGATCCTGCAACAGGCGGACGTCTTTTTCGTCCGGATTGATGAGGCTTTCCTCACTGGCAATTTGCAGGGTGAGCCTGTCGAGGGCGGATTCCAGCAATCTGATGCGGTTCAGCGGGGCGAGGTCATCATCCTCGATGGTCCGGATTTCGGGGGATTGTGTCATGGGACATCTCCTTCTTTTGGGGCGCGCAGGTTGCGCAAGGAGAGGCAGCTTAAAGGCTGGCCGGAGGGGGCCCATAAGTTTTAATGTTCGCAGTAACAGCATGAGGCTGAGGGTCAGGCAGGCGCAGATAATTGCCTTACAGCGCAGGTATTTGTCAGCCGCTCATATTCATGACCGGCAGGAAATCGCCGGAAGCCGCCAATCATAGATTATTTGAGAGCGTCTTAGATGGGGCGAATTTAGGCCGCTTAACTGAAGAGATATCACCTCATATCAGGCCGTGGAACGTCCACCCTGTGAATGCCTTATTTAACAATTGCTTTAATTAGCAAGTGTGTTAAATGACTGTGTATGGAAGATGCTAAATTAGACATTACCTTTGCTGCGCTCGCTCACCCTGTGCGGCGAGCAATATTGGACCGTCTGTCGAAGGGGAACGCGACCGTAAACGAACTCGCAGACCCGTTCGATATGAGCCTTCCTGCTATTTCTCGACATATAAAAGTTTTAGAGCACGCAGGCCTTATTTCGCGGGGGCAGACAGCACAATTTCGGCCTTGTCAGCTGGAACCAGAGGCGCTTAAGGCCGTTGCATCATGGACAGGCCGATACCGGAAAATTTGGGAAAAGCGCTTCGATAATATGGATCAAGTTATAAAGCAATTAGGAAAGGCAGAAGATGCAGAGTGAAATAGAATGGGTGCGGATTGAGCGCACATTTGAAGCCCCGATAGAAACAATATGGGCCATGTGGACGGAATCCCAGTTATTCAAGCAATGGTACGGTCCTAACGGCATGTCCGTTCCAACAGCAGAGATGGATGTCGTTGTTGGAGGTAAACGCAAAATCTGCATGCAGATGACCACGCCAGATCGCACAATGATGATGTGGTTCGTGGGGGATTATAAGGAGGTGAATAAGCCTACGCGTTTAGTCTATACAGAGAGCATGGCAGACGAAAACGGGAACGTGATTTCTCCAAAGGATATGGGAATGCCGGAGGGTCATCCAGAAGTAACCGAAGTAATTGTCGAACTCTCAGAACGTGATGGAAAAACAACAATGAAAATGACTCACGTCGGTGTTCCCCACGACTCCCAAGGTGCAGGCGGTTGGAAACAAGCCATTGAGAAGATGGCGGGCCTTATCGAGGGATAAATATGGAGGTTATCACGAATGCTCTGAGCGTCTAAATTAGGTCGTTTTATGCCGCTTAAGGGCCGTGGAACGAACGACAAGAACGGGCCTTGAGTAGCCGTTCAATTAGTAGTCTGCGAACGGCAACGCTGGCCCAAGAGTATAAATTCAATTTGATTCAGGTAATGATTGTTTCGGGCGTTCGGTCGGCCTTGACCTGTGCGCATGTGCAGTAAATGACTTTGGTCAACTCTGGGATAGTCGCCTTGTTCACAGTGAGACCGGGCTTACTTGCTCAACTCGCGGACCAATGCGGTATGTGGTTACCGGTGTAGCAAAACCGGTGAGACAGGCTTTGCGACCTGAGACGCCGCCTCGTCGTGGGTAGGCGAGCGGCGATGATGAAGGGTCGCTTTTACAATCTTCCGGATGAGAGGTGGGAGATTGACAGATGAAGCTCATTATGATTTATTGAACTGAATTCAATTCAATTCTTGAGAACCTAACATGGGCAAAGTTTCAGCGAAAATTGGCAGCAACATCCGGCTCATACAGGCGGCCGAGGCTGAGCTGATCGAAAATAACGGCCACATGGAGATGCTTGCTGTCGCCAAGCGGGCGGATGTTTCGGTGGGGCTTGCGTATCATCACTTCGGCTCGAAAGCGGGGTTGCTGGCCGCGGTGATTGACAGTTTCTACGCGCCGTTGCGGGAGATCTCTTTCGGTGAGGCTGTGCCGGTGCGACTTGACTGGGTGACACGCGAGAAAACCAGGGTGCGGGCTTTTATCGACTACTTCTACGATCATCCGTTTGCGCCTCTTGTTGCCGGACGGCTGGGCCGGGAGCCGGAAGTCCAGGATATCGAGAAGGCGCATTTGCATGCGTTGCTTGAAGAAGGGGCACGTAATCTTTCGCAGGGGCAAAAGCAGGGCATCGTGAGCAGGGACGTGACCCCGGCGATTGTTATAGGATTGCTGATGGGGGGCTTGCGTCAGGCCATTGATAGCGCCGTGTTGGCAGACACGAGGCCATCGAAAGAAGAGCTGCATCATCAGATCTGGCGATTCTTTGAAGGCGGTCTGGGACTAACGACAGAAATAGAAACAAGCGAAGGAGGAATTGGCCATGAAAGACTGGGTTAATGTACCAAATTATTCAGGTGCTGATGTTGCCGGGACATATCGCAAGCTACAACCGGGGCCGGAAAGGTCCTCGCCGGAGATCGATGCAGATTTCGAGACGTTGATGCGCGATGGTTACGTGATTATTGAAAATCTGATTCCGCGCGATACATGCGAAGAAATTAAAGA
>JALEGM010000264.1 GCA_022763145.1 Aquisalinus sp.
ATGTTGCCGCCTTCAACTACCCGTAGATTATTTGCCATGTCTGCCTCTTATCTCTGTCACACTCGGCTGAGTCGTGAAACTGAAATTATTTGTACGCACTTTGTTCTAATTTGTCAACATATGTAAGATATTGTTTTTGCTTGGATATTAAAATTTGTTCTTTTTAAGTTCCCACCTCGCGACGAGTGCTATCTGAAGCAGTTGCAACAGATAGCCGTGATTCTCCGATGCCGCACCATCAGAAGCAAACAGTGAGGCTGATTGGGACAGGGCCCGCGGCATCAAGAGAGCAGAACTGCTTTGCCCGATGGGACGAGTTTCAGATTGACAAGTCACGCGCGTTCGCTTTTATACCGTCCTTCACGCGCGGTGAGAGATCGCCGCATCTCGTGACTTTGGCGGAGTAGCTCAGGTGGTTAGAGCAGCGGAATCATAATCCGCGTGTCGGGAGTTCAAGTCTCTCCTCCGCTACCAATATTTCTCAATTAGATCAGGTGGCTATCAGATTTCAGCGCGTGCATTTCCACGCCTTGAGGGGTGCTGGGGTCCGTTCTGAGTACTACAATCTTCGCATTAAACTTTTCAACAATTAATAAACAGCGATTGAATTTTTTAGAGCTCCATACATGAATTATACAGCCAGTTAAAATATTCATGGAGACATAATGAAATTTTCATTAGAAGCTGATGTTAGTGATCTAATTACCCCCCTGACTAAAGGCACATCATTTCTCAAGCAACTCGCTGACAATAAGTCCAAGGAATTAGGACTCGGCTTCCAAACGTACCTAACTCGCACAGCTGAAAGGCTTCGTGTATATAAAACAATATTGTCTTCTACTGCTCCATCTGACTTAATTGATGAATATGTGCCGCTAGATCTTTCGTGTGAAAGCAAAATTGTCACCGAAACTGATCTAATTTCCAGCAGCCAAAAGTATTGCCATAGCGTTTTGCAGGCAAGTGCTGGCGCCGGAAAATCAATTTACTTGCGATGGCTTTTCTTTAAGTTTCTAGAAAGAGGGGGTGAGATTCCACTTTTTTTTGAACTGCGTCATTTTAATGTCCATGAGGCGGACAATTTGGTGGCTTTCCTCGTAGATCAACTTAACCTGCACATGGAACTTGATGAGGATACATTACTCGCAGGTTTTGAGAAAAATGGATTTATCCTTCTGCTAGATGGCTTAGATGAGATTGACTTCGATAGAAGAGAAGAGATTTCAGCAGAGATTAACCAGTTGGCGGAAACATTCCCTAAATTGAAAATAATTGTCACAAGTCGCCCACACCAAGATTTTCAAAACTGGCCCAGCTTCTACGAAATATCTTTGATGCCTCTAACAAAAGAAAAAGTAACTTCACTTATAGATAACATAAATTTCTACGATAAAGATTTGAAAATGAAATTTATCGAAGAGATAAATGACTCTCTTTTTGACTCACATCGATTCTTTCTGGAAACACCTCTATTGGCGCATATGATGTTTCTCACAAGAACGATCAGTTCAGAAATTTCTGACAAAATGCACATATTCTATAAAACGACTTATGAAGCTCTGTACTCAAAACATGACGCAATGAAAGGGAGTGGATTTCAACGAAAAAAACACTCAAATTTCGATATTGAGGAATTTGCTCGATTCTTTTCCTTTTTTTGCTGTTCAACATATGTCAATTCACAAATGCTATTTACTAAGGATGAATTGATTCAACATTTAACAGAATCTCTTGAATTTTTTTTAGGCGATGAAATAGAAGAAAACCAGGCAAAGGAATTTATGCATGATGCAATCGAAGCTTCGTGTATTTTGATACAAGATGGAGATATCATTACATTTGTTCACCGATCCTTTCAGGAATACTTCACTGCGTTTTTCTTAGCTAATTACTGTGATGAAGGATACTTCGAAATCGTAGAAAAAATTGCCGCGGAACGTACACACGATCAAACCATCGGATTGTTAGCCAACATGAACATTGGTAAGTTTGAACGGCTCTGGCTAATTAAGAAACTACCAGCGCTCATCCAAACCCTTCCTTCTACAGATGACAAGGACTATATCAAATTGTTCTGGGAGAAATTTTTTCCAGAGTGGAACTTAATGTCAATTGTGGACGATGAGATCAGGCTCTCCGTGTTTCGAGAATCAAAAAATAATGATGATAATGATGATGAGTTCGTTATATACCAAATAATTTCTAATTGTTTTTTAGGCAGAACAACTAGTCCTGAACTACGCAATGTACTTTTGGCTGTTTCACGTGGAGAATTACCTGCAAGTAAGTCCGCGAAAAAGAAGATTGAAGCCACGTTGGCTGGAAATGCAACAGGTAATAAACTGCCTTTTTATAACAGCGACTCGACATGGCAGAGCAAGACATGGCTTGGTATAAGTTCGAAAAATTTTATTGAGTTCTGCAATTCCGCCCAAACCAGAATTGAAAAGCAAATTAGCAGAACGAAACTAGATATTGCAAAAATTGCAAAACCAAGGAAGTAAATTTCTCACGCTTCAACACAACTCACCAGAAAGCCCCCAACGCGTGCGTGAGACAAGCCAGTATCGCGCTGGGTATATTTTCGATGCATGTATGCTTCGAGTTTCCCTAGCGCCTCACACTCGATTTTGACGCATCTAAACAACTGCGATAGAAACTTCTCTTATGATACTAGCAGGCACGATTGATCAAATCGAATGGAACTCGGAGAATTGGTTATTCTTTGATATCGCACACCGGGTGACAAACAATGCATCACCCTCCACCTATAGCCACTAAATCTTATTACTTTAATTTAGCAATTAAATTTTCCAAATTTTCATAACCATATTGATTGATATATGACCTCAAGAATGCATGCCGTCCTATGCAATAAATATTGTAAGAAAAAAGCATTTTTGCAGATCGCTTACTAATACGCCCTAATCTTCTCAGTGAACCTACCAGTTCAAAGAAATTGAGATAGCTGTCTAGTGCATGAAGTAGTTAACGATTATTCTTAGTAATAATTGCTTGCTCAAGTTCATCTAAACGTTCAGGCTCTTCGTAAAAGAGAATTTGTTCAATCTCGCGAAATTTATCTTGCTCGTAGTATTTTTCGTATAGTGTGAAAAACCACTCTGTCCTTTTTTGACTATAATTGAAAACTGCAATTAAGGCAGCAGAAATTGACCCCACTCCGACCAGTCCATAAATGAGTAATTGAATAAATGTTGGTTCCATTAAATTACCTTCATTTGTAAGCACAACATAATATCAAATATCTACCCGTTATATACAGCTTCCCGCACCCATAAGATACTTAGAATCTCAAACCCGCGAGCCCTAACTCAAAACAACCACCTATTGATCGTTACGCTGGTTGTTTTCGGAACATCATTGAGCAGATGGTATCCCCCGCCGGGTCGTGAGGTACATGGCAAAACTCGCCAGCCAGTGACTGCCGGAATAATGCTCGTCCGAGACGGCTGCGATGCCGACTTGCCTGTGCAACGCAGATGAGGCCATCAGGGCGGGTTTGCGCGCATCCCCATCTGGCAAGGCGCTTGCTATCCCTTCCAGTGCCCAGGCGCGTGACAGGTTCACGCCGTCCAGATGCACCAGCTTGCCATCGGAAGCATCAAGCACGATCCCCGGCGCAAGCCAGTCTGGCGATCCGTCTACAGGGATTTGTGGCAGAAACGCCGACAGCCAGGCAGAAAAGTCCTCGCCTGACAACACACGACGCATGAGATCTGCTACCATCAGGCACGGAGACAGGAAGTCCTCCCCTGACGGTTCATACGCAAGCGGACAATTTACATCGTTCAGGTGAAAAGTCAGCGTCTTCTCAACAAGGTCCGCCTCAAATGCATCATCGCCCACTATGCGCGCATAATCAATCATCAGACCAAAGGCGAACGCGGTCTGGTTGTGGGTGCCCAGACGAATAGGATAGCGCAATTTCGGTAACCAGTCCCGCACTTGCGCAACAATAGCCTTTTCCAAAGGCCGCAGAGTTTCCCGCCATTCAGCAAGTTGCGGATCATTGCTCTCTTCTAGTTCAGCCACCAGTTGCAAATACCACGCGATACCGTATGGGCGTTCAAAAGAGGCACGCCCCTCCTTCTGGTAGTATGCCAGTTCACCAGCCATTTTTTCCGACGTAAAGCTCTTTGCCAATGCTGTACGTATCTCACCGGCAAGAACGCTGTCCGGCTGTGTGTTAAGCATGCGCGTCAGAAGCCAATGACCGTGCACAGAAGAATGCCAGTCGAAACAGCCATAAAACGCCGGCGTCAGATGGCGTGGCGCGGCAACATCATCAGCTGATTGCATGACGTGACTGATCTTATTTGGATATTCACGATGTACACAATCGAGCGCCAGGATGGCGAAACGATCTTCTGTGGTTACAGGTAATGGTCTTTCAGGGGGCATCGCACTTTCCGTGTCGTTCAGTTGCTGGTCTACATCTTGCTGCGCACAACCTGCCAACAACAAACAGCTCATGAGTATCCATATCTTCATGGTTGCCCCTCCAAATTCAGACTGGACATTTTGTAGGCAGTTTTCTCCACGGCGACAACATCACGATGAGTGCTGTAGCAGGCACCTGAAGTAATTACGCACGTACCTTCACCCACATATTGCTTGGCCGTGATCTAGAATTGCTCTGCGATCTTCAGCAGAGTTGAATCTATCTGGCGTCGTGCAGAAGAAGACCCGAGCGGGCGGTCGTTCACGATAATGGAGAAGGCCAGGACTTTGCCGCTGCTTGCAATCATGTAGCCGGATAACACATCTGCATGATTAAGCGTCCCGGTCTTGGCGAAGATCTTGCCCTCAAGAGCTGTGCCGCGAAAACGGTTCTTCAGCGACCCTGTCTGGCCGCCCCCAACCGGCAGGCTGTCACGATAAGCATCTGCCCATGGCGCCGCAGCAGCATAGCGCAGCAGTGCTGTGACTGTCTCTGGTGTCACGCGGTTGTAATTGGAAAGTCCTGAACCATCATCAAAATCATAAGAGTCTCGAGAAACCCCAACCTCTTCCAGAAACGCCTGAACTTTCAATAATCCGCAAAACGAGGAGCCCGTGCCGGCAATGCGCCCAAGTTGACGAAGAAGTACTTCCGCATAAAGATTTTTACTTTCAAGGTTTGTTTCGTTGACAATATCACGAAGCGGTGCAGGCTCCAGAGCAGCAAGCACAGCCCCCTCAGGCGCTTGCTGTTTACCCTGCGCACATACCATCCCGGCAATCCCCTCATCCGCATCCAGGGGCCGTGGTTCATCAGCATACTGAAGCGGCCTGTTGCGCGCTCGCAAATCACCGGAAACGGCCACTCCCTTCGATTCCAACGCCCGCTTGAAGTACCAGGCGGCCAGATGCGCAGGCTTATCGACACCCAGCTCAAGCGTCACGGATCTTGAGCCAGCTGGCAGCTCGCCATAAAGCCGCGCCACGTCTTCGCCGATCCGCCGCTCAAGCCGTAACGCCTTCTGGGTATCAGCACCCCCCGTACTCGCCTGATTGTTCAGCTCAAAGTAGCCAGAGCCGTTATCGAGCCATGACGCCCTAACATTCGCCCCTGCCCCATTGGTCGGCGAAACCCGTAAACGCAAGATATTATCATTCACCGACAGGGCCGAAATAGATGTTCCGTGACCAAATTTCAGGTCATCCCAGTTCCAACCCACCGGCCTTGGTTGATCAGCGAACCACTGATCATCTCCGATAATGTCGCCAACCTGCGTTATACCAGCCTCAACGACAGCTTCTGCAAGCGTTTCAAGACAGCGTATCTGACAATCTGCGCCAAAGCCTATGGTAGGGTCTCCACGCCCCACCAGCGCGATGTTTGTGCCCCCTGAGTCGGTCAGCTCAGTTACAACGCGCAATCCGGTATCAAGGCCAGACAGTTCCTGCTCTATCGCCAAAGCCGCCGCCGTCACGAACAACTTCACATTTGATGCAGGGACAAATCGTTCCTCATCCCGATACGCAACCAGGACATTGCCATCGAGGTCGGTAACCGAAACACCATAACGAAGTCCGGTAAGGTCAGAAAGAAGTTCGGCGTTGCCCGGCTCCTTACTGTGAGCCGGGACTATTGTGAGCAAAATGACGCCGATGGATGCGACAACCAAGAGCCAATAAGGAAGCGCCAAACATGTGAGATCATTCTGCCATCTCTTTGGGTAGTTCGTCGCGGAAATAGAATTCACCATCACGCCGTCCTGTTTGCTCACTCTTTCTGCAACTTGTTACAGCAAACTAGCAATGGTGACCAACTTTCAAGATGTATGATCAAGCGTTGAAAGCGCCTGATGCCGGCCTTAGAAGGAATTTTCTACAACCAGTTCAGACAAGGGTACCTGACC
>JALEGM010000265.1 GCA_022763145.1 Aquisalinus sp.
AAACTCTCCTCACAGATAGTAAAGAACGTGAACATCAAAAAGCTGCTTTTGGTAAGCTGCTCGCAGACTTAGAGATAGATCAAGCCCCAGCTGCCGAAAAGGCAGCTGAAGCAATCTTGCAGCTTTTGCGTGACAAAAGACTGTTTAGCGTTGGTGGCGATTGATGAAATCTCGTTCTGCAGCACCAGTATAAATTTGGCGCGGACGACCAATACGCTGGTTTGGATCTTCAATCATTTCTGACCACTGAGCAATCCAGCCAACCGTACGGGCCAGCGCAAACAGCACCGTGAACATGTCTGTCGGGAAGCCCAGTGCACGCAAAGTGATGCCAGAGTAAAAATCGATATTAGGGTAGAGTTTCTTCTCAACAAAATACTCGTCTTCGAGAGCAATTTTCTCAAGCTCGAGTGCTATATCCAACAAAGGCTCATTCTTGATCTGCAATGCCCCCAGAACTTCATGGCATGCCTGCTGCATGACCTTTGCACGAGGGTCATAATTTTTGTAGACGCGGTGCCCAAAGCCCATGAGACGGAATGGGTCAGACTTATCTTTGGCTTTAGCTACATATTCCGGGATGCGATCAACGGAGCCAATTTCAGCTAGCATATTCAGTGCTGCCTCGTTTGCACCCCCGTGTGATGGCCCCCAGAGACAGGCGATACCAGCAGCGATACAGGCAAACGGGTTAGCATTAGAGGAGCCAGCAAGCCTCACGGTCGATGTGGAAGCGTTCTGCTCATGATCCATATGCAAAATGAAGATCTTGTCGAGAGCATCAGCCAGAACACGATTGACTTGGTAATCCTCGGCAGACACCTGGAAGCACATCTGCATGAAGTTTTCTGTATACCCGAGATCGTTTCTAGGTGAGACAAATGCCTGTCCGACGCTATATTTGTAAGCCATCGCCGCAATTGTTGGCATTTTTGCAATCATGCGATGTGTGGCAATACGGCGTTGTTCCGGATCATTGATGTCAGTAGAGTCGTGATAGAAGGCTGACAGAGCGCCGACAGCACCGCACATAATTGCCATTGGGTGTGCATCACGACGGAAACCATTGAAGAAATTTTTGAACTGCTCATGCACCATCGTGTGATAGGTGATGTCGTGCTTGAACTTCTGATACTGGTCTTCACTTGGCAATTCGCCATCAAGCAGAAGATAAGCAACTTCGATAAAGTCTGAGTTTTCAGCAAGCTGATCGATAGGATAGCCGCGGTACAGGAGTGTGCCTTTATCGCCGTCAATAAAGGTGATTTGGGATTCGCAACTTGCGGTTGAGGTGAAGCCAGGGTCCAGTGTGAAGCGTCCGGTCTCTTTATAAAACTTGGAAATATCAACGACATCTGGCCCGTGGGTACCACTATAAACGTCGAAATTAACATCTTTGCCATCCACGCTGATTGAAGCGTTACCGGCAGGCTTGATTTTGCTTTCCATTATATCTCTCCATTGTGCGCTGCAACGTACGATAATTTCGCGCGATAGTAGAAGTCTTGCTGAAATTATCCAGCCTTTCGGCTGCAAAAACTCTCATAAAATCATCGCAAATAGCTGATTTTGGCAGATTTAAGCGATCTGATAATCGATCCGCGTCAGAGCCTCACCTTTACCCAAAACATGTAGTACTTGCCCCAATGATGGTGACGGATTGCCCCCTGTCAGAGCTACCCTGACAGGGGGGCCTATCTGGCCAAAGCCGACGCCTTTCGACTCAGCATGATCCTGTAATGCTTTTTCCAGAGCGCTCTCATTCCAATCGGGCAGGGTAGAAAGAAGCTCTCTAATCTCTTTTAGAGTCTCTAGCGCGCCTTCTTTCTTTAGCGGCTTGGCTGCCTTTCCCGTTATATCGAAAGGTTGCGTTGTAAGAATGAAGGCTGAAGCTGAAACGACATCACTGAGATTGCTGGCCCGCTCTTTCAAAAAGGGAGCTGCGCGTAAAAGTTGTTCACGCTGCATCTCATTTGGGCTGAAGCCTTCTTTTTCGAGGAACGGGAGCGACAGACGGAGTAAGCTATCTGCATCAAGCTCACGAAGGTGATGCGCATTTATGTGGTTCAGTTTTTCCAGATCCAGCCTTGCTGGTGACTTGTTAATCCCATCGAAGTCGAACCAGTTTTTGGCATCCTGCGTCGAAATGATCTCGTCGTTACCGTGTGCCCAACCAAGGCGCAGCAAGTAGTTGCTCAACCCTTGCGGCAAATAGCCGAGATCACGATATGCTTCGACACCGAGAGCACCATGCCTCTTTGAAAGTTTGGCTCCGTCTGACCCATGGATTAGCGGGATATGAGCGAAAACAGGCGTAGACCAGTCAAGAGCGTTATATAATTGCTGCTGCCGCGCACCGTTTATGAGGTGATCGTCTCCGCGAATAACATGCGTTACGCCCATATCGCGATCATCAACTACGACTGCCAGCATATAAGTCGGGGTGCCATCTGATCGCAAAAGCACCATGTCATCCAGGGCGGCGGCGGAGAATTTGACCTCTCCCTGAACCTTGTCCTCGAGCAAGACATCACCTGAAGATGGTGCTTTCAGCCGAACCACATACGGCTCATCTGGCGTTTTGCCTTGATAATCCCGCCATGGACTTTCAAAGCGCGTATTATTTTCACGGGCCTTTTGGCGGGCAACTTCGAGTTCCTCACCAGCCAACCAGCATCGATACGCATGGCCGTTTTCCAACAAGCCATGAGCAACCTCTGCATGTCGCTGTGCTCGTTCAAACTGAGATATAGGTTCCCCATCCCAGTCGATACCGAGCCATTGCAGCCCATCAAGGATAGCGGTCACCGCTGCTTCATTGTGTCGTGCCCGGTCTGTATCTTCAATCCTCAACAAAAACTGCCCATTACCGTCTGCATGAACGCCTCTGGCATACAACCAGTTGAAGAGCGCTGTACGGGCGCCACCAATATGCAGATAGCCCGTTGGAGAAGGGGCAAAACGCGTAACGATTTTATTCATTATAATCCAAATTTCCTGTAGGCTCATAAGGCCGGAAATCGGGCGCTTAGCATGAACGAGGGAGTAGTGCCACGCCGAAGTCGTCAGGTCAGTTCTACCGCCTGCCCGACAGGGATGTTCTTCAATCACTGAAAGAGTGGCTGCGGGAAGAACAGGGAGGATGGTTTCTCTGGGCACCCGTTTTTATCGGGATTGGGATTGCGTTTTATTTTGGCCTTAAAGAGGAGCCGTATATTCTTATTGGGCCCTCGGTATTGGTCGTCAGCAGTATCTGTACCCGCCTGCCTCTCGGAAAACTTACTGCACTAAGACATATGGCGATTGCTCTGTCACTGATTTCCCTTGGATTCAGTGCAGCGACTTTGCGTACGGCTATGGTTGCGACCACTTTCCTGAGTGATTACCTTCGATCGTATGTAGTCCAGGGGCAGATACTCCTCATAGAGGACCGTCTGGACTCTGTGAGATATACAATATCCGTCTCAAGAATGACGAATATGTCCGGTACAGACTTTCCAGATAAAGTTCGCTTGAGCTGGCGAGGCGAGAAGCCTGACCTTGTTGCGGGAGACAGGGTACGCGTGCAGGCGATGCTATCAGCACCGCCTGAACCGGTCAGACCGGAAGGATATGATTACGCACGCCAACTTTACTTCGAAGGCATTGGCGGCGTTGGCTATGCCGCTGCGCCACCCTTGAAGCTGACAACAGATACAACACATCGGCATTTTTCGATTTTGGTTGAGAGCATACGTGACAGGATTGCTGCAAGGATATCCAGATCACTTGTATCTGTTTCGCCGGAAGCCAGAGCGGTTTGTATCGCGCTTGTTACAGGCAAACGCGACGGAATTGATGAAAACACAGAACGGATTCTTCGTGATGCCGGATTGGCACATCTTCTCGCCATATCAGGTTTGCACCTGGGACTGGTGGCTGGGATCCTTTTTGCTGCGACCCGCTGGTTACTCGTCTGGAGTGAACATATTGCTCTCCATTACCCTGTCAAAAAGATAGCTGCCCTTGTTGCACTGGTAGGGGCTTTTATTTACCTCTTCATTTCGGGGGCCGCCTGGTCCACACAGCGAGCTTTCATTATGACAGCTGTCGTGTTCATCGCCATACTGATGGACAGACGCGGGATATCATTACGGAATGTCGCGATCGCAGCACTCTTGATCCTGATAATGAGGCCGGAAGCGCTTCTGCAGGCAGGCTTTCAGATGTCATTCGCTGCCGTGACGGTCCTGATCTCAGTTTATGAATGGCACAGCCGCGCTCAACGAACATGGCGGCAGAAAATGCAGACTGATTACCTTCAGACCTGGTGGGTCAAAAAAGGCCTTGTCTATTTCGGTGGCCTGACAGCAACAAGTGTGCTGGCAGGCCTTGCGACAGCTCCCTTTGGTGTCTTCCATTTTAACAGATATGCTGCGTACGGTCTTGCCGGTAACCTACTCGCCATGCCCGTGATGGCTGCATTCATCATGCCTTTTGCAATAATTGCAACGCTGCTGATTCCCGTAGGCTTGGACGGGTTGATGTGGCGTGCAATGGCTTTCAGTGTCGAGATCGTCCTGTTTGTTGCCGGCTCAGTTTCTTCTCTTCCGGGGTCTGTAACTGATGTTGCACAAGTCAGCCCTATTGCTTTTTACAGCATTATCGCTGGCGGTCTCATTCTGTGTCTCCTCAGATCACCGATGCGTCTTGCCGGCGCTTTCTTGATTATGACAGGTACCGTTCTAGCCTTGGGCCCGGTCCAGCCTGATATTCTTGTCAGTCGCAACGGTAACAACATCGCTGTCAGATTGCCTGTTAATGGCCGGGATAGTTTGGTTCCCTTATCTGTATCGAGAGAAAAATTTACTCTTGAAAACTGGTTGCGCGCCAATGGGGAAGGAGAAGACCTGGCCGGTACGCGAACTTTGCAGTCCGTTTTACGCGAGCAGCCTTTACTTGGCGAGTGCGGGCGATCTGTATGCCTGATAAATTTTTCAAGAACGTACCGGATACTGATTGATACGCGGCAGAACATATCCTCGCTGGATTGCTCAGAGGTAACGCTTTTTATTTTACCCAACACCAAATATCGGGGACGCACTGAAATATGCGATGCCATAATTATAGATCGCGCTTACATTGAGCGATCAGGCGCACTGAGTATCAAGCTTAAGAAACGCTTCCCCAAAATCCTCACAAACCAGACATTTCGGGGAGAGCGGCCCTGGGTTCACTCCCCCTGAGATATTGTTCAGACTATTCAGTACTGCCGCAGCAAACCGACAAGTCTGCCCTGAACCTTGACCCGGTTCGGGCCAAAGATGCGGGTTTCATAGGCGGGATTAGCAGCTTCAAGAGCGATGGAAGCACCCTTCTTACGCAACCTCTTCAGCGTCGCTTCTTCCTCATCTACGAGGGCCACAACAATATCACCGGACCCCGCATCATCAGACTGCCTGATAAGCACAATATCGCCATCATGAATCCCTGCATCAATCATTGAATCACCTTGCACCTCAAGCGCATAGTGTTCTCCAGAGCCAAGCATGGCCTTAGGCACGGCAAAACGATCCTGCTCATGCTGTATGGCGCTGATCGGGGTACCGGCCGCAATGCGCCCCAATACAGATACGTCCACAACACCTTCATTGTTACTGACGGGCATCTCCGTCACATTGCCGCGTTTGCGACCACCGCTGCCTTCAATAACAGAAGGCGTGAAGCCTTTTTTGTGCTGTTCGATTGATTCTTCTGAAGCCAGATCGTCCGGTAAACGCAACACTTCAAGCGCCCTTGCGCGATGGGGCAGGCGGCGAATGAAACCGCGTTCCTCCAAGGCTGTAATCAAGCGGTGAATGCCTGATTTTGATTTGAGATCCAGAGCCTCTTTCATCTCATCAAATGAGGGGGAGATACCTGTTTCCCGGATACGCTTGTCAATAAATACGAGTAGTTCACGTTGCTTTGCTGTGAGCATCATCAATCCTTTTCCAGACTGCCCGTTTTGAGTCTTGAACAGTCTTCGTGAGAACAAATCATGTATGTTCTAGTGATGTTCACATAAGCGGTCAACACGCTAAGCCAAAAAACTTAATCGAATCAATAACTCACATAAAGATGCTGCTTTCCCAAATGACGACCCAGGTGGCTTAAGCACTTCTTTGCTGCGCATACAGTAGACAACCAGCGCTCGCAAAGCATCTGCCAGGAGAGTGTGCAGTGAACGCCGGCGAAAGTCTTGCGGAATGCGGCGTTGGCAGGATCTGCTACACTTTTGGAAAAAGTTTCCGCCCTCTTATCCGCCATAAACTGTTCGCGCTGCAACAGGCGCATACCTGCTGACATATGCGCAGCGCTCATCAGTGGGCAGGGCATAGGATCTTTGGCGTATGTCAGGTCAATCTTCATGCTGCTTATGTCCTCTTCGTGGCTCGCCATATCCGGCGGGTTGATGTTGTTTGCTTCAGAACACAGCACCATACGCCCCATGAGAGGGGGGCACATAGATTTTCGGGTTTATGAACGAAAACAGGGAGTTAGGCTTTTATCCTCGGGAATTCACAGGTTGATTTGCTTCACCTTGCGTCAGAAAGTAATGCCCGTGTCGCTTCCTCGACATCCTGCTGACGCATGAGGCTCTCCCCAATTAGAAAAGATCTGATGCCAGCCTTGGCCATTCTTTGAAGATCTGCTGGTGTTGCAAGACCACTTTCACTGACCAGCAATCTGTCGGATGGACAACGTGCGGCCAGCCTTTCGCTCGTCTTGAGACTAGTCTCAAAGGTCTTCAGGTTACGATTATTAAACCCAATAAGTTTGGACTTACAGGCAAGGGCGCGCTCCAACTCATGTTCGTCATGGGTCTCAATCAGGACATCCAGGCCGTACTCGAACGACGCAGCTTCCAGCTCTAACAATTGCTGATCTGTGAGACACGCAACAATCAGCAGGATGCAATCTGCTCCCCACGCTGAAGCCTCTGCAACCTGGTACGTATCAATCATAAAATCCTTACGCAGAACCGGTATCGAAACTGCACGGCGTGCCGCTTGCAAGTAATCAGGGTGCCCCTGAAAGCTGGGTGTGTCCGTGAGAACGGACAGGCAGGTCGCGGTGCCAGCTGCGTAGGCTTTGGCCAGTGCAGGGGGATCAAACTCTGCCCGGATAAGTCCTTTTGAAGGACTGGCTTTCTTAATCTCAGCGATAAGGCCAAATCCGGCCTTAGAAGCAGTTCGCAATGCCTCCTGAAATGGTCGCACAGGGTCACGAGCGGCAATGTCTTGCTCAAGCACGGAAAGCGGCTTTTGCTGTTTGCTCTTAAACACCTCTGCTTTTTTGTAAGCCACAATGTCATCGAGGATCGTCATGCGTTTGTCCGCTCCACGAGTTGTTGAAGTTTCTTCGCAGCTTTTCCTTCATCAATCGCCGTTGCAGCGAGGCTTACTCCCTCTTTGAGCGTAGTCGCCCGGCCTGAAACAATGAGACCGGCAGCCGCATTCAACAAGACAATATTTCTGTAGGCAGACTTATCGCCGTCAAGCATAGCGGATAATGCCTTTGCGTTATCTTTCACATCCCCGCCCTTAATTTCATCTGCCGTGTTCAAGTCAAGACCAGCTTCCTGCGGTGTCACTTCGAAATGTTCAATATTGCCATTGCTCAGGGCAGATACAAAACTAGGCCCGGTTGTTGTCAACTCATCAAGACCATCCGAGCCATGCACAACCCATGCAGAGACACCACCCAATTGTTGCAACACGGCCGCGACAGGTGCTGTCAGGCTTTTATCGAAAACCCCTAGCAACTGATGCCGGGCGCCTGCAGGATTGGTCAACGGTCCAAGCAGGTTAAAAAGAGTACGTACACCCATGTCCTGACGTACGGGCGCAACGTGCCGCACAGCAGGGTGATGACGCTGGGCAAATAGAAAGGTGATGCCGATTTCATCAAGACAGTCTTGCACGATATCCATCGGGGCCATCAGGTTGACGCCTAGTTCTGCCAGCACATCAGAAGAACCGGAAGAGGAGCTGACAGCTTTGTTGCCGTGCTTGGCAACGGGTATGCCGCAGCCAGCCAAGACGAACGCAACGGCAGTTGAGATATTATACGTATGCGCCCCATCACCGCCCGTACCACAAGTATCAAGGCATCCAGCCGGCCCTTCGAAGCGATTTGCTTCTTCGCGCATGGCGTGGGCCGCTGCTGCAAGCTCTTCCGGCGTTTCGCCGCGCATTTTCAGGGCGGTAAGGAATGTCGCGATCTGGACTGGTTTCACGTTGCCGCTCAGCATTTCCTGCATGGCCCTGGCCATTTCATCTTGTTGAAGGACCGCGCCAGTCGCGCTTTTACGGACGATTTCACTAAATACTGACATGCTGCGCCTCACTCATGCGCTGTTAATTCAAGGAAATTTTGAATCAGCATAACGCCCTGTTCTGTCGCGATACTCTCCGGGTGAAATTGCACGCCGAATGCCGGTTTGTTTTTGACCTTCAACGCCATGATCTCATTATCATCAACGGAAGACGCCGTAACTTCCAGCGCCTCTGGTAGTGTATCCCTTAATACAGAGAGAGAATGATACCGCGTCGCTGTGAATGGCGAGGGCAAATTCTGAAATACACGCTCACCTGAATGCGTGATTTTGCTCGTCTTGCCATGCATCAACTTAGGCGCGCGGATAATTTCAGCTCCACACGCCTGCGCAATAGACTGATGCCCAAGGCATACTCCAAATAATGGGATATTTTTCTCCATCGCCAGTTCGGCCACTTGGAGACAAATCCCTGCCTCGTCCGGGGTACAGGGACCAGGCGACAGGATGATAGCTTTCGCGCCTAAGCTGACGGCCTCTTCTGCGCGGATAGCATCATTCCGATGGACAGTAATATCAGAAGTAATCTCGCCAACCAGATGTACGAGGTTCCAGGTAAAGCTGTCGTAATTATCGATGACCAGAATCATGAAAGAAACTCCAAGAAAGTTTCATAGCGATCATCCGGCAACACGCAAGATGCGTAACCTGTTCAAGTCCTTAAGAAAAACTACACGGCGCATCAGCAATCTGTCGCGGCCTGTGGTCTATGGGCTGGCACTCTTTGTTGGAGGTATCACAGGTGCTGTGCTCGCGCAGTCTTCCGGCTTAGGCGGGCAATTGCTGGCAACGCCAGTGCTCGAGGATGCCTCAAGGCCTATGGGGGCGAGTACAAAGCTGCCTGAAACGCTTGCTCCTCTGGGGACGTTAGAAGGCCAAGTTGCGACCAACCCGGCTGGTCCGCTTCTGCTGTCAGGTAAGCCCAAAATCGTTGTTATCTTTGATGATATTGGCCTCAACCAGTCGGCTTATGAGAGTCTCAGGACGCTCCCTGGACCGTTGACATTCTCTATCCTTCCCTATGTGAATGATCCGGATAATCTGGCATCTGATGCACTTGCCAGAGGCCATGACGTCTTTTTACATCTGCCGATGCAGCCTGCCTCTGAAGAGGAGGGGGCTGGACCAGGGGCACTACTTGTTAGCGACACTCCTGGCACTATCAGGCGCAAGATCAATCGTAATCTGAATGCGTTTTCAGGATATTCCGGCGTCAATAATCATATGGGCAGTCTGTTCACACGGGATCGTGCCCGGATGAAGATCGTGCTCTCGGAACTGGACCAGCGCGGCTTTTATTTCGTTGATTCCCTGACCAGCGGCGGCAGTGTTGCCGGGGAGGTTGCGGCGCAGTTAGGTATGTCGATCCTGTCGCGCGATGTCTTTCTCGATTCAGACTATCAAAATCTCAGTGAGCGCGTGATTCGTGAGCGCTTGGGCGAACTGGAATCAATCGCCCGTAACAAAGGATATGCTGTCGCAATCGCGCATCCTTATAAAAAAACGATCGACACGATCCGGCCATGGCTGGTTTCACTGGAAATGCGTGGCTTTGAACTGGTTACTGTCACAGAGTTACTGGGAGAGGAGGAAGAGCCGCAGACGCTGACCTCAGTCTCATTAAGATAGATCAGTATCCAGTGGCCGTCAGGGCAGCTTTCATCAAAGCGCCAGCTTTGTTACGGCACTCCTCATTTTCAGCAGCGGGGTCAGAATCAGCGACAATGCCGGCCCCGGCCTGAACGTGCATTTTCCCATCTTTGAGAACTGCGGTGCGCAAGGCAATGCAGGTGTCCAGATTACCTTCAGCGGAGAAATACCCGATGCACCCTGCATAAGGGCCGCGCCGGTCTTTCTCCAATTCTGCGATAATCTCCATCGCTCGGATTTTCGGCGCACCTGAAACCGTGCCCGCCGGGAAACCAGCCATCAGGGCGTCTACTTCATCCATATCATCAGCAAGATCTCCCGTGACATGGGACACAATATGCATGACGTGGCTATAGCGCTCGACAGTAAATTCCTCTGTCACGGCGACGCTGCCCAGTTTGGTCGAGCGACCGACGTCATTGCGGCCCAGATCAAGCAGCATAAGATGTTCCGCCAGCTCTTTCGGGTCGGCCAGCAATTCAGATTCATAGCGCTGATCTTGCGCTGCGTCCGACCCTCTAGGCCTTGTGCCGGCAATCGGCCTTATATGAACTTTCTTATCTCGTACACGGACCAGAATTTCCGGGCTTGACCCAACCAGAGCACAGTCTTCGAAGTTCAGGTAAAACAGGAAGGGGGAGGGATTGTGTCGCCTGAGCGCACGATAGAGGCTGAATGGGTCAGCTTCAAAGGATGAGGAGTATCTCTGACTGAGCACGACCTGAAAGATATCGCCTGCACGGATATATTCTTTGCTGCGCTCCACCATTTCGGTGAATTTATTTTCCTCAAGATTAGAGGTGAAATCAGGTTTTGAAAAAGCTGAGGTGTGAGTGTTATCTGGCAAGTCGTTGCTGGCAAGGGCTTTCGCCGTCTCATCAAGGCGGGCACAGGCCTGCTTGTAGGCGGCGCTGACTTGTAAATCGGTTTGTGGTCTGACAGGGGTTACCAGTGTCACTTCCCGCAGAACGACATCGAATACGGCGATGATCGTCGGTCGAATGAACAAGGCATCAGGCAGGTCAAGATTGTTGGCCGTATTCTGCGGTAGCTTTTCCAGTTCTCCGACGACATCATATCCAAAATAGCCGAATACGCCTGCAAACATTGGTGGAAGATTATGCGATATCTCTGAAGGAAGATCGATACGCGACTCGGCCAAGAGCGCTTTCAAGCTCTCAAGGAAAGGCCGGTCATCCGTCTGGTGATGAAACTTTCCTTCAGCATCCATCTCATGACGCTCGACCTGACCATCACGGAACTTCCAGACCAGATCAGGTTTAAGGCCAATGATTGAATAGCGCCCAAGAGATTCTCCTCCCTCGACGGATTCCAGCAAAAAGGCGTCTTTCTGTTGGCCAGCAATCTTCAGATAAGCAGAAACAGGTGTATCTGTATCATTGACCAGTTTGCGCCAGACCACCTGAGGTTGGCCTGTTTGGAATGGCTCTGAAAAATCGTCCGGCAGGGGCAGGGGGCATGAAAAGCCGTCAGGTGATGACATCACTCCTGACCTGAACTGAAGACCTGCGCAATACGTGTATCGTTCTGTTTGATACCAATATCCTCCTGCAGAGCACCAATATAGGCTTCTGACAGTTCCTGAGTCAGGACTTGTCCTACATTCACCTGATAAATCTGTGACAGAAACTCAGCCTGCGCCAGCGGTGGGAAAGCTGCATCAATCACGTTCAAGACATAGGCAGACTGCAAATCGGCACTGTTTCCTGCTACAGATGTATTCAGGTTTGCCTTATAGATCTCGTCAAGAAACTCTGGCGGGAAGATGGCTGCAGCTTCCTGCAAGCCCACAGTCAACGTAGCCACTTCCAGTGCTTCAGACTCGGCGATGGCAGATAAGGTTTCGCCACCGCGCAGACGTGCACTGATACTCTCTTGTCGTTCGGCAATAAGGTCAGCCTGTTGTGTCGCACGCCAACCACGAGCAACATCTTCGCGAACGGACTCGAAAGATTGCAGCGACGGTGGGATCACCTGCTGCAAACTCACAGCAAAATAACCGAGGTCACTATCGAGTGGCAATATTTCAGACTCTTCTCCTTCACGTAGAAGGAAAGCTTCCCCCAAAGCTTCTACCGGGAGATCATTCGGGATCGCGCCGTTAGCGGTTATCAGGTTGCTGTCTACCGGACCGAAAGTCTGCACAGTCGCATCTTCAACTTCGGCGAGGGCATCCGTCAGTACGGCACCTTCGTCTCGCGCAGTTTCAATGATTTCAATAGCATCAAGCAAAGAGCGTGTTGTTTCCTCGTCCAGCAATTCGCTGACAAGTATGTCGCGCTGTTCCTCGAAAGTGCTTTCCTGCCCCTCTGTAATCGAAACAACGCGTGCGACAATGTGGTTCCCGAACAGGTCTGTAATCGGTCCGATCACATTACCTTGCTCAGCCTCGAAAACAGCAGCAGCGACAGCTGCGTCCGCGATATCTGATTGAGCGACATCTGTGTACGTCACCGAGTCGAGCGTAAAGGAACGCTCCTGAGCGAGTTCTGCCACATCAACGCCTGTTTCCAACCGTGCTACGGCGGCCAGTGCTTCACCTTCACTAGGATAAGGAATTTGAACAATCGTTCTCGTTTCTGGCACATCCAGGCGGGCTTTACGCAGCTCAAACAGTTTCTGAATGTCCTCTTCAGGAACTGTCAGCTCGCCCTGAAAATTTTCCTTGGATAGAAGCACAAGATCAAACACTCGATATTCAGGGTCCGTATAACGCTCCGTATTACTCTGATAGTATGTGCGCAGTTCTTCTTCCGTCGGCTCGGTTGAGAAGGGGGTGTTTTCAGCCGTAAGCGTCACATATTCCAGCGTGCGAGATTCTGCGAGGCGTAGCAGGCTTGGCTCTACAAATCCTGCCGGGGCCTGCATGGGAGAAGCTATAGAATCAAAAAGTTGGCCACGATTAAGGTCCGTCCGCACGTCTTCCCGAAATTCTGTAATGGTAACATTGTTGCGCTGCAGGAGGTTTTGCAGAACGACTTGATCAAACTGACCGGTGGCAGGATTACGCAAACCTTCGAGGGATTGAAGGAAATCTGCGATCATTTCATTGGTAGAAGTCAGTCCGAGATTGTCTGCTTCTTCATTAACTGCAGCGCGGGCTTTCATCGTATCGAGGACTTCCGTCACAAGGCCTGCATTGATGGCTTCTTCACGTGTCAGGGGCTGACCAGATTGGCGTCGCAAGTCGAGCTGGCGATCAAACTCACGCTGGATATCAACAGTGCTGAAGTTGGTGCCACCAACCTGAAGGGCCGGACTCTGCGCAAAGTTACGCAAGTCAGGGATACCGAACAGGCCGAAGGCCAGTACCAGTAGAGCAATAATAAACCAGGCCACTACGCCTTTAAGTGCGCCGCGAAATTGCGTCAGCATGACAAGACTCCGAAATGTCTACAAACTCAATGCTGAGCGATACGGCATCGTGGCTGATCTTGGCAAGGGACTTGTGTTTCTT
>JALEGM010000022.1 GCA_022763145.1 Aquisalinus sp.
CGCCGGAGATCGATGCAGATTTCGAGACGTTGATGCGCGATGGTTACGTGATTATTGAAAATCTGATTCCGCGCGATACATGCGAAGAAATTAAAGAGGCTTGTACAGACCTTCTGCAGCATACCGGGCGCAACAGCTTTGAAGGGCATAAAACACAACGTGTGTATAATGTTCTGGGCAAGACACGTGTGACCGACAGACTGGCAGATCATCCGCGTATTCTCGGGCTCATGGATAAGCTCTTTCAGCCCGGTTTTTTGTTGAGCCAAAGTCAGGTCATCAACATTCTGCCAGGGGAAGCTGCGCAAGGCTTGCATATTGATGACGGATTTTACCGCATCGCCAGACCGAGACCACCACTTGGCGCAGCCACTGTCTGGGCTATTGATGAGTTTACGGAAGACAATGGATCTACCGTCGTGATTCCGGGTAGTCAGAGATGGAGTGATGACCGGGTTGGAAAACCGCAAGAAGCCATACCAGCGGTGATGCCAGCCGGTTCTGTGATCTTTTTCCTTGGCACCACCTGGCATGGCGGTGGTGAAAACCGCTCCGACAAGCCACGTTTTGCGATTACGCATCAATATTGCGATGCGTTTTTACGTCAGCAGGAAAATTACCTGCTTGAATTATCAAAAGAGACCGTAAGGGAACTATCGCCTGAACTAAAAGCTCTGGTTGGCTATTCCATTTATTCAGCCTTTATGGGCATGGTGGACGGTAAACACCCGCTGAGGCTGTTGGAGGGCGAGTAATCCTAATGGATAGAGTTTATTCTAAACCCGGGAGTGCCGATTTAGCTGCGTTCAAGGAATGACCTTGGCGTGCGTGTGGCGCCCTGCGGGATAATGCCAGTGTCTGTCGGTAGCACAATGGAACGGCGCACTTTTTTCACCATGAACTCGTGCTGAGTTGAGATTTTAGCCTGCTGCGCAGAAATCGTTGCCTCTGCCTGACGACCAATCTCGGTGAAAAATTGGAACTTGTCCGGCAGAGGGTGGCCATTTTCGATCAGGTCAGCGAGTTCAGTAATCTCTGTACTGATGTGGCTCATCCATTTTTTCAGGCGCTCGAAGGTTTCTTTGTTAGTGCCGTCGATTTTGGATAAATCGGCAATGCGTGCTTTCAAATAAGTGCCGATAAAGCCATCGCGGACCGGTTTTCTTAGCCACTGTATCACAGAAGGCGGTGGCGGGATGATGCTTGGAATTTGCTCTTTAAGAACATTCAGGGAATTGGAGAGGAAATGAGGTAACTCGATTTCAAAAGCGAGGTCGCCTAATTCTGCCGAGACGCCGATTGCGTCCTGCGGGACAAATTCGGAATTAAAGGACACAGTTGGCAGGACGCCTTTCTCGAAGGCATAAGCGATCTGTGCCTTGGAATACCCGAAATAATCCATGAACAGATAAAGCTGCTTAACAGCGTACTGAACATTATGTTCGAGATCTGGTGGCCCCAGCACCCCGCTATGGGCGCTATCGTGACCGACCATGCCGATCTTTAATGCCTGAATTTCGGCTTCAGAGAATTCAAGCTTGAATTCGGCGGCATATCCGCTGGCACGCTGCGCCATGCGGCTGCAGTGTGTATAATTGTGATAAAGATTATGGCCGATACCTTTACATAATCCGGGCAGGCCATTTTTGATCAGGTGCTCGTGATTGTGTTTCAGCTCTGCCATTGGCAGGCGGTCCAGAACCTGATGGCGGCCGGATTTACCAGCTTGTCGGTCAATGATGTTTGTGTTGCGGAACCAGTCGCGGCTCTCGATGGCCGTGGCAAACTGTTCTTTCAGCGACTTCAGCGTGGCGCTTTCGGTCTCTGACGGGTCAATGGCATCTGCCAGGATTTCGCGGAACACGCGCAGATCGGCTTCATAGTACGGCGGGAGGTCCCCGCTATCGATCTTTGCAATAGCCTTTTGGATCAGTGTATAGGTTGTGAAGGCGGTTTCAGTCATACGACCACCCTTGAACCGATACATTTGTGCCTGAGTTGCCCCACATCTGCGATATTCACTGGTTACTAGAGTTTTAATGCTAGTGCAGATGCCAGAAAATGGAAGCTACTTTATATTCACAACTGTGTTCCCAATCACATTTTGCCTGAATAGATTGGCATTTGTGAACACTAGCTGCGAGGCATTCGCGAAAACAAGGTTAATGTTCCGTCAAAGTTCCAGCTAAAGGTTAATTGCCTGATTGGCTATTTCACCGTCGGGCGCAGATCGGCATTCTTGCTGGCAATGATGATGCTGATTTCATAGGCGTGTTCTGGGCGCATATTGGCAAGGATCAGACCTGCCTGCTCTGAACGCATCTCGCGCAGGAAGCCGGCGGCGAAGACAGGGTCCATCTTGTCGAAAATGGTGCTGGCCTGAGCCGGTTTCATGTTTTCATACATGCTGGTGAGGTGGGTTATGTCCTCATTGGCGGTGCGCTTCATGGCTTCCATCTTATCAGCCAGGCGGGCGTTGGACTCATCAAGAATAGCGAGGCGTTCAGTCAGCCGCTTTTCAACGGCTTCCAGCGTGCGTTCGCGTTCGGCGATCTCCTGTTCGCGCTTCAACAAATTGGCTTGTTGCAGTTTGAAGCTCTCCAGAATTGGACCGGAGACGCAGACATCCGGTTCAGCCTCTTCTTCAGGTTTTTCAGCAGGCTGCGCGACAGCCGTTACTTCCGCATCCGCCTTTTCCTCGACACCCGCATTCGCCCCGCTCAGGGCAATGGAGCGCCCGACCAGAGAAATGGCGAAGATACCGCCGAGGATAGGAAGGATGCTGGACTTCATCGCGCGACTTGCTTGTGCTCGCTGAGAACGTGCACTTCTGCCTGGTTTGTACCGGATTGGACAGCGGTGGCGTTTGCCGCGGCCTGCAGAGAGCGAATGCGCCGCGAGTAAGCATCTATTTCTGCCACAATAACGGAAAGTGTTGTGGCGCGCTCTTTTGCTTCGGACAGAAGCGGGCTGATGGAGGCGGTTGCCTGTTGTTGGCTTGCCTCAATTTCATTGCGCGTGCGGCGTGCACTGATCTCGAGATTTTCAAGCATCATTTCGATTTTCGGAATGGAGGCTTCGGCGTCTTCGATCAGCTTATGGAGATGCTCGACAGACTGCGCGGTGGAGTGACGCGCTTCCTGAGCGGCAATGGTTGTCTTTGAAAGAGCTGTGGAGAGGCCTACAATTGAGGCGCCGATGCCTTTGCGCGTGTCCTGAAGTGCTTTCAGCCGACGGTTCAGAAGCCAGCAGTACAGACAGGCAGAACCTGAGACGAGGATCAGGATGATGTCGAATATATGGTCTGTCAGCAAGCTGAGGATATTCATCGTACTATAAACTCCGTAATCAGGATGCCATGCACCGCATCCGGGCCCAGGACCACTTTGGCGCGGCGCAGAAGCTGGGCGCGTAATTTCACCATGGTGGCTGGATCTTCAAGCTCTGCGACTTCGACAGCGCGCAGATAAGCGGTAAAAGCGTCTTTCAGTTTGGGTTCAGCATCAAGAACCTTGTCGCCCTTTTCTTTGTCAGCTTCGAGGGTCAGGCTGATTTTCAGGGTGTTGGCACTTGGATTACTGCCGAGCGACACAAGCAATGGCTCAAGTTCCACGAACTTAATCTTGTCGAGAGAGGGAGGTTTGTACTCCGGTTCCTGCTTGGCAGTGAAAACCGACGGGCACTCCATCACGGGAGGCTCTTCCTGTGGGAGAAAATACACCACGGCAAACGCTACGCCGCCCATGACGACGGCGAGAATAATCTGCCCAATAAACCCGGAGGATTTCTTCGGTTCTTCTTCGGCTTCCGGCTCGACGTCGTTTTCCTGCGCCATGTTCAATACCTGGGAGAGTAAGGCTTCCTGTCCTTACTCATGGTTGTCCTAATCCGGGTATCGCAATGACTGGTAAACTATCTGTTAACGCTTTCTGCCTAATTCTTAACCAAGGTAAATCCCGCAGGAA
>JALEGM010000266.1 GCA_022763145.1 Aquisalinus sp.
GCCGCTTTACAGATTGCGCGGCTCTTATCGCGTGCGTTTTCTCGTCAAAGCTGCACGCGACGTTTCCATTCAGAACTTCATCAGGGCCTGGATCAATGGTGTCAAAATACCCTCCTCAGTCCGCCAGACGATTGATATCGATCCGTACTATTTTCTGTGAGCGTCGCGTTATACAACAAAAAATTATTGGTGTATAACGGCTAAAGTATTGAAAAATATACACAATAAACTTCCTCGAAAACTTATGTGCCCCCTTCGTACTAGGTGTACTGTGTCAGTCGAAAGTTTTGAGAGTGAAGCCAATGCCACAACACATTATGCACATTTCATGTTCGCACCAGCGTGTGACAAGCGGGATCCGCTTTTCCGATACCGGTCAAGACAGCCAGCAGAGAGGGCGGAAACATTTTCTGAAAACGTAGCAGATTATCGCGCGCCGCTGCTTTCGTCATTTGGCAAAACCAGCAGATGCGCTACTGTCATTGGAAGGGTTCTGGAAACACTGTCGAGGGATAACATGAAAAAAGCCATTGCCGCTTTAGCGCTGTCACTATTGGCTGCTGCCTGTTCAAAGAAAGATGAGGGTCCAGTTGAGCCTGTGATTGCGTCTGCAACCGAGCGCAGCATCGCGCAAGGCAAGCTGGTCGGCTTCACGGCGGAAAACGGGGCTCATGTCTGGCGGGGCATTCCCTTTGCGGCTTCAACAGCTGGAGAGAACCGTTGGCGCGCCCCGCGCCCGGCATCAGGCTGGAGTGGAACGCGCGAAGCGCTGGAATTTTCCGAGCGCTGCCTGCAGTTCACCAACCGCTATGATGAGCCCCAAGGGCTCGAAGCCGGACAAATTGTTGGCTCCGAAGATTGTCTGACACTGAACATCTTTGCACCAGAGGATGCGCAAGGAAAAGACCTGCCGGTCATGCTCTGGATTCACGGTGGCGGCAATGTCTGGGGCACTGCAGCCACTTATGATGGCTCGCGTCTGGCCGAAAATGAAAACGTCATTGTGGTGACGGTACAATATCGTCTTGGTCCGCTTGGCTGGTTCTCATGGGACGAGTTGCGCAATGCAGCAGAAACAGAAGCTGACAGTGCGGCGAACTTCGCCACGCTTGATCTCATCTCGTCGCTTGAATGGGTTCGGGACAATATCAGTGCCTTTGGCGGTAACCCGGATAGTGTGACGATTTTCGGTGAAAGTGCAGGCGGTCATAATGTTGTGTCTCTTCTGGCATCTCCATTAGCCGAGGGTCTGTTCCATAAAGCGATCATTCAGTCAGGCAGTTTTGACAGCTTTTCCATCGCAGAGGCGGAAGGCAGCGAAGGTAATCTTGCCAATGCCTCTGGGGAAATCCTTTCCGGGCTTGGGGTCGGCACGGTCGAGGAATTACGTGCCTTGCCCGTTGAAGATTTTTTGGCGCCGTTCTGGAGTGACGTGGGCGGATTTCTGGATGCCCCACGCATCATTGAAGATGGTGTTGTCCTGCCGGCAGGATCCATGCGTGCAGCATTTGGCAACACGCAAGACTTCAACAATGTCCCGATCATGACCGGTACAAATCGTGACGAGATGAAATTATTTTATCTTGGTAATGAAGATCTGACCAAGACCATGTTTGGCATTTTCTTTGTGGCTCGCGATCAGGACCTTTATGATGCTGCGTCGGATTATGCCAGCCGCGTTTGGCGCGTGCGCTCTGTGGATCAGCCTGCCAGTCTTATGGGGCGTGCCGGACATTCTGATGTTTATGCCTATCGCTTTGATTGGGACGATGGCGGGCGTTTTCTCTTCATGGACTTGAAAAAAATGCTCGGTGCGGCCCACGCCATGGAAATTCCGTTCGTGTTCAATGTGTTCAGCCTGCTGGGTGATGCCGATCGCATCATGTTCCAGAAAAAAACTGAGGATGACCGACAGCAACTGAGCCGTACCATGGGTAGCTACTGGGCAAACTTCGCGCGTAATGGCGTTCCGTCTGCCAGCGATGCACCGGCATGGCCTGTTTATACAGCAGGTGGCACCAGCGTGTTGCGGCTTGATGCTGAGAGTGATGGTGGCATTGAGTTGCTGCGTGAGCCGGACAGCATAGACAGCATTATCAACGATCTGCGGGCAGACGCACGTGTCACAGATGAGGAGAAATGCCTGATCGGTGAGAGCATCGTTGAATGGGTGCCGATGCTTGAGACAGAAGTCATGGGACGCCTCGGTTGCGAGTGATCAACGGCTGAATCGCTGAGAATCGTGGCAAAAAGCTGAAAAGTTATTTGCTGCGAGCGCCGATGAAAATCTTTTGGAATGATTTGACTCTGGAAGAGTGGGACGCCCTGTTTGTGCGTGTGCCACGCTCCAACCTTCTTCAGTCCTGGCCTTACGCGCAAATGATGCGGGCCGAAAAACAGATGTCGACGCGCTTCGGGCGTTTGGTAGATGGCAACGATACGCTGGCTATTTTCCAGATTCACGAGGTTCGCCTGACACCTATGTATCATGTAGTAACCCTGGACAGGGGGCCGCTCTGGTTGCTGGAAGAGGTTACAGATCAGCACTGGCAGGCTTTCATTGATCTGTTTGCGGCAGAATTTCCGAAACGCTTCGGTCGACGCCGCAGGTTCATGCCTGAGGTAAAAAACTGTGATGAAGCAGGGGGCCTCTCCGGCAGTGGCTTTGCTCATAAAGCTGCCGGTTACCAATCTATCTGGCTGGATCTGAACAGGGATGAAGAACACCTGCGTAAGAGCCTCAAGCAAAAATGGCGAAACGCCCTCAATCAATCTGAGAAAAAAAATCTCGATGTGATCGAACGCAATGGCCCCTTGAGTTTTCGCTGGTTGATGACCGAGTATGAAAAGGACCGCAAGGATAAGCTTTATCAAGGCCCCTCGGTCAAGGTGCTCTCGTCCTTATACGGCTTTTGTCGACCGCGTGATGAGGTAATGCTGCTGGTTGCAGAGCAGGATAATGCTCAGATCGCTGCCATCTTGCTGTTCCTGCATGGTACCAGCGCGACCTATCAGGTTGGCTGGACAGATGCAAAAGGGCGAGATGCACGGGCGCATCAGCGCCTGTTGTGGGAAGCAATCTGTCTGCTGAGGGCACGCGGTCTCACTTGGCTTGATCTTGGCGGTATACACCCGGACCAGGCGGAGGGCGTTACCAAGTTCAAGCGTGGCCTGGGCGGTGAAGAGTTTCAGCTTGCCGGTGTCTATGCCTGATCGGCGTCAACGCCAGCCTGTGTTTTCACCCAGTCGATAAAGGATTTTACATGCGGTAGTGAAGCTTTTGCAGGTGGAAAGACGAGGTAATAGGCAAAATCTGTGGGCGTAGAAACATCAAACGGGATCACCAGACGAGCAGCTTCAAGGTCAGAAAGTGCCAGTGCATACTTCGTAAGCGTCACACCTTTCCCGGCAACAGCGGCTTCGATGGCGAGGCTTGATTGATTGAAGCGCGGCCCTCTTGTTCCATCCAGCGGGTTGCCGGAAGCGTCAACGGCCCCTGCCGCACGCAGCCACATGGCCCAGGTTGGTGCGTCTTCTGATTGGTCAGAGCTGCCATCATGCAGCAATGTGTGATGGGCAAGATCTGACAGTTCTTTGAGCGGTGGCTCCCCAGTGACAAGACCGGGCGCGCAAACCGGGATGATCCGCTCCTCCATCAGTTTGACGGTTGTCATCCCTTCATAATGTCCAGCCCCATAGCGGATCGCGACGTCCACATTATCTGCAGCGAAATCGACCAGCGACATATCCGCATGCACATAGACATCCACCTCGGGATTTTCAGTTTGAAAACCATCAAGACGCGGCACCAGCCATTTGGATGCAAAGGAGGGAGCCACTGAGACCGTAAGCTGCCCGCTATTCGTTCCGGCGGAAGCGAGCAAACTTGCTGCTGCGGCCAGTTTATCAAAACCATCACGCAGGATTGGCAAACTCGCCTGTGCCTCGTCTGTCAGCAATAGGCCACGTTTCTGGCGTTTGAATACCGGAACACCAATGAATTCCTCCAGCGTCCGTATCTGCTGCGAAATCGCGCCGGGTGTCACATGCAGTTCATCTGCCGCTTTCGTAAAGCTGAGATGTCGTGCTGCTGCTTCATAGGCGCGTAAAGAGTTTAGAGGTGGAAGTCGGCGCATGATTAGAATTTCTCATCAAAACTATATTGAAACGCTGTCTTACTCATTCAATACGAGGTGGCAAGGCTAAAAAGCGATAATTTGATAGAATATCTAATGTATATGTCCGGTTTATTCGTTTGAAGGCGTTGTTTTGCAGACCTATGTGGTTCTAACGATCTTAACGCACATAGCAAACCACTATTGTTATATAGATAATCTGAAGGAATGTGCAGCAATGCGGTATTTTCCAGCCTTTTTTGACCTTCGGTATAAACCTGTTCTGATTGCCGGTGGCGGTGAAGAGGCGCTACGTAAAGCCAGATTGGTTAGAAAAGCTAATCCATCAATCACTTTTGTTGCTCATGAGTTCGATACTGAGCTTCGTGAAGAATTCAGCGAGGGTGCTCAGCTTATACAGCGCCGCTTTAAGGCAAGTGATCTGAAGGGTGATCGCTTGCATAGGCCAGCGATCGTCATCGTGGCAACCGGAGACGCCTTGGAAGATGAGCGCATCGCTCTGAAAGCGCGCGCCAAGCGCATACCAGTCAACGTGGTGGATCGTCCGGAGTTTTGTGACTTCGTTGTGCCCTCGATGGTCGAGCGTGGTGATCTGGTGATCGGCATCTCCACGGGCGGACAGGCACCTGTATTGGGCCGCTCGCTGCGTGCCAGGCTCGAAGCGCTTCTGCCGCAACGGCTTGCAGACCTGACGGCTTTTGCAAGCGACTTTCGTGGGGCGGTGGCTGCCACCTTACCAAAAGAGCAGCGCCGCAGTTTCTGGGAGAAACTTTTCGCCGGGCCAATTGCGGATCTTGTTCTTGCTGGGAATGAGTCAGAAGCGCGTGAACAAACGGTTAGGCTGCTTAATCAGCCTACCGCAAACGAAGAAGGTTTCGTTCATATCGTTGGTGCCGGGCCGGGTGATCCGGAGCTGCTTACCGTAAAGGCTCTGCGTGTGCTCCAGGAGGCAGATGTTGTTCTGCATGATAATCTGGTGACAGACGGCATCTTGGAACTCATTCGCCGAGATGCAACACGAATTTATGTTGGCAAGAAGAAAGCCGACCATGCTTTGCCGCAGGAGCAGATTGCAGAGAAGATGATCGCTCTTGCTCGCGAAGGTAAAAGGGTCGTGCGCCTCAAAGGTGGTGACCCGTTCATCTTCGGGCGTGGCGGTGAAGAGCTTGATGCGCTGGACGCTGCAGGGATCAACGCAGCAGTCATTCCGGGTATCACTGCCGCAACCGGCTGTGGTGCGGTGGCAGGCGTCCCGCTTACACACCGCGACCATTCCCAGGCTGTTACGTTCGTGACCGGTCACGCCAAGGGGGATGCAGCCCCTGATCTTGATTGGCAGTCCCTGGCAAATCTTGGCCATACACTTGTCGTGTATATGGGCGTCGGTACAGCAGCACGCACCTCTGCCCATCTGCTTAAGGCTGGCATGAAGGTTACTATGCCGGTCGCCATTATCGAGAAGGGTACGACGCCTGAGCAAAAAGTTGTTCGTACAGACATCACACATCTGCCGAGCGATATTAAACAGGCCGGGATCACAGGCCCTGCAATCCTGGTCATCGGTGAGGTTGCTGCGAAAGCAAGTGGCCGTGGTTTGATTGACCTCGCGACAGCCCAAAACACTGCCGAAAAATTGAGTGCCTGAAATATGACTGAGAAAAAAATAAGCATTGGTGGCGTCAAAAAAGGCCGCAACGAAGGTTTGAAAGCAATCACGGCAAATCGCATCACGGATGGTGTGCCGGTCTGGCTCGCCGGCGATGGTCGTTGGGCAGAACTCTTGTCAGATGCTGCGGTATACGAAGGTGATCGTGCCATTTCAGCGCTGGAATTCGCGTCGCAGCAGGAGGCTATGGTTGTTGGTCCGTATCTTATGGATGTGAGCATGGAAAACGGCTCTGTACAGCCTTCGGGACGCACTACGTTGCGCGAAGCGATCCGTGATGCTGGACCCACTATTCCCTCTGATTACTCAATGAGCGTGGTTTGAATAATGAGCCGTATAAAGATATATGGGTCAGCGATCAGTGGTAACTGCCTGAAAGTAAAATGGACAGCAGACCTGTTAGGCATCGCCTATGACTGGATTGAGACAGATATTCTGAAGGGCGAGACAAGGACAGATGAGTTTCTGGCTCTTAGTCCTGCCGGGCAAATTCCCATAGTCGTACTGGAAGATGGACGTGTGCTGGAGCAATCCTGCGCTATCATGCTCTATTTGGCGGAGCAGGTAGGCAGTGACCTCATATCATCTGACCCTTTCGAAAAAGCAAAAATGATTGGCTGGTTGTTCTGGGAACAGAACTTTCATGAATCGAGTATTGCTGTGCGCCGTTTTCGCAAGAGATTTGCCGGACTATCAGATGGCGACATCGACCCAACGCTGCTGACACGGGGTAATGCCAGCTTGCAGTTAATGGAAGCTCATTTGGAGAAGCACTCATTTTTTGGTGGTGATCAGTTGGGGCTGCCAGACATTGCGCTTGTAGCTTACACCCGAATGGCAGGTGAGGGCGGCTACATCTTGGATGATTATCCCAACGTCGGCCGTTGGATTTCCCGTGTTGAGAATGCGCTCGGGATTCCTCCTTATGGCGAGGAGAATGTCTGATGTATCGTTATGATGAATTCGATGCCCGGATTGTGCAGGATCGTGTCAGCCAGTTTCGCGGTCAGGTTCAGCGTCGTCTGACGGGAGAGCTTACAGAGGATCAGTTTAAACCCTTACGTCTGATGAACGGCGTTTATTTACAACTGCACGCTTACATGCTCCGTGTAGCTATTCCATATGGTACCTTGTCCTCTGACCAAATGCGTAAGCTTGCCTTTATTGCGGACAAATATGACAAGGGTTTTGGTCACGTTACGACGCGTCAGAACATTCAATTTAACTGGCCTGCCTTGGTCGATATCCCGGAAGTACTCGATCATCTGGCGGAAGTTGAAATGCATGCTATCCAGACTTCTGGTAACTGCATCCGCAATGTGACCACAGATCACTTTGCTGGTGCGACAGCTGATGAACTGGAAGACCCACGCGTTTGGTGTGAAGTAATCCGTCAGTGGTCAACATTTCATCCTGAGTTTACTTTCCTGCCACGCAAGTTCAAGATTGCCGTTACAGCGTCGGCACAGGACCGTGCGGCGGTCCGTGTTCATGATATTGGTTTGCATCTGGTGAAAAACCTGGCGGGCGAAACCGGCTTTGAAGTTTATGTTGGTGGCGGTCTGGGGCGAACGCCCTATGTCGGAGAGGTAATCCGTTCCTTCCTGCCGAAAGAGCATCTGCTTTCTTACTTGGAAGCTATCCTGCGTGTTTATAATCTGCAGGGCAGAAGGGATAATCTGTATAAGGCGCGGATCAAGATTTTGGTCAACGCCTTAGGTATGGATCAGTTTCGTGAACTTGTCGAAGCTGAGTGGCTGAACACACGCGAGACCAATGTTGATCTGCCGCAAGAAGAAGTTGATCGTATCAACACTTATTTCTCGCCGCCGCCCTTTGAGAACTTATCAGAGGCGAATGACCAGTCATCAGCCGCGCAAGATAATTCGGATTTTATCCGTTGGTTGAAACATAATGTTTCAGCTCATAAGCAGTCAGGCTACGCTATTGTTACGATATCTCTTAAGTCACCGGAAATGGCACCGGGTGATATTACATCTGGGCAAATGCGCTTGATAGCAGATCTCGCTCAAACGTACTCATTTGATGAGATCCGCACTACCCATGAACAAAACCTTGTTTTCCCGCATGTACGACAACAGGATTTGTTCTCTCTGTGGCAAAAACTCTCGGAGCAGGATTTGGCGACGGCCAATGCCGGGCTTGTATCAGATATTATCGCGTGTCCTGGCCTTGATTACTGCAACCTCGCGAACACCCGCTCCATCCCGGTTGCCAAGCGAATACAGGAGCGGTTCTTTTCGCCAGAAAAGCAGGAAGAAATCGGTGAGCTGAAAATCAAAATTTCCGGCTGTATCAATGCCTGCGGTCACCACCATGTTGGCCACATCGGCATTCTCGGTGTCGATAAAAAGGGCGAGGAATTTTACCAGATCACACTCGGTGGTTCTGCTGCTGAAGACGCGTCAATTGGAGAAATTGTCGGCCGCGGGCTGTCTACGGATGAAGTCGTTGATTCCATAGAGCGCCTGGTCACTTACTATCTGGAAACTCGTCAGTCAGATGAAAGATTTGTTGATACATATAAACGGCTCGGTAGCGAGCCTTTCAAGGAGGCGCTCTATGCTGCTTAAGCTTAAAAACAACAAACTCGAAGTTGCAGCGGGCGATGATGCCACTCTGAACAGCCTCACTTTGGATAATGATGCCTCTGTTGCTGAGACGTCTGAGGTTACTGCTGATATTGTTATTCTCAACTTTCCGACCTTTAAGGATGGGCGTGCATACACTCAGGCCCGCCAGTTGCGTGAGCAGCTAGGCTTTAAAGGTGATGTACGCGCAACAGGCGATATCATCCGTGATCAGATACTCTATTTGGTCCGTTGTGGCTTTACCTCTTTTGAAGTTTCTCCTTCAACAGATGTTGAAGGGCTTAACGCTGCGTTAGTGGAATTTGAAAACTTCTATCAACCTGCTGCTGATCAAGTTCTTCCCGCCTGGATGCTAAGGCAACAAGCAAGGCAAAAACCATTGCGTCGTTCTGCATGAGGGAATTCGTATAAGCGAAAGAGTAGTCATGAGTGCAACAGTTTTGCAATTAAAGACACAACATCAGTATCAGCATGATACGATGCGTGCTGATCTGGTGACAGAACTGGCTGCCAGGTATCATGATGCGTCAGCAGCCGATATTTTATACGCTGTGCTTCAGGAAAAAGTTGCCGGAGATGTGGCTCTCGTTTCGTCTTTCGGGGCTGAGTCTTCCGTACTTCTTCACCTGGCCGCGCAAGTGAAACCAGATACGCCGATCATTTTCCTGGAAACAGGGAAGCATTTCGCTCAAACACTCAGCCACAAGAAGAAGCTGATAAATGAATTCGGCCTTACCAATGTGCTGGAGATTAAACCGGATCAGGCAATAATTCAGGAGAATGATCTTAAAGGTGATCTCTGGCGTCACAATGCTGATCAGTGTTGTGATATTCGAAAAGTTCAGCCTCTGAAAGCTGCGCTCACCGGCTTTGATGGCTGGATTACCGGTCGCAAGCAGTTTCAAAACAGCGCCAGGCTTCGCCTTCCTTTTTTCGAAGATTCTGGCACGCACATTAAAGTCAATCCGTTAGCAAGGTTGTCACTGGAAGATATTACAACGTATATGGAGCAACATAACCTGCCGCAGCATCCATTGGTGGCGCAAGGGTTTCCATCTATTGGCTGCTGGCCGTGTACACACCCGGTCACAGCCGATGAGGACGTGCGGGCAGGGCGCTGGCGTGGCCAGGGCAAGACTGAATGTGGGATCCACTTGTAAGGAATGCGTTGATACCTGTTAGCGCATCTGTTGCACTTGATCGATTACATACTTAAGTGATCGCCATGTCGAAACGATTTTCATCTTCTAAGGGCCCTTCTCAGCGCCAGCTACGTGCTGGCGAGCTCGTGCGGCACACGCTTGTCGATATCCTGCAGCGTGAAGAGTTGGACGCGCCGGAATTGCAGGGCCAGTCAGTGACAGTTACCGAAGTGCGTTGCTCGCCGGACTTACGCCAGGCGACCGTGTTCTGCACGCTACTTGGCGGCGGCGATATCAATCCGGGTGTGGAAGCGTTGAATAGACTGGCGCCTAAGTTTCGTGGGCTTCTGGGGCGTCAGATCGAAATGAAGTTTACGCCTGAGCTCTCTTTTAAGGCCGATGTAAGCTTCGAGACCGCCGAAAAAATTGACGCATTATTGTCACGCGATGACGTGCGCCGCGATCTGGAAAATTAACTCCCCCCTGGCTGGCTTCTTTGTCACACAAATGGGCTGGCATTTTCAGCCGCCTGTGCTAGTCTCATGGCGGTTATTGAGTTCCTTGGGGAAATTCAGATTCTACAGTGGATGGGGTGCTATGAAATTCTTTCAGTCCAAGAAAAAAATTACGACTCGCGATTTCCGGGCGACACCGGCTGATCCAACATCAGCTTTGAAGCAAGAGCTGGACGCTGCAATCGTCCCTGCTTTGCGTTCGCGGGCAAAAACGTCCGACGAGATTTCTGAAACAACAAAAGTCATCAAAAAGGCTGAGCCTGTTAAAACAGCCGCTGCTTCTGCCCCGGCAGAAGCGCCTGCCGCTGAGGTAAAAACAGAAGCTAAGGCTGAGGCACCCGAATCTACAGCTGAGGCCACCTCGACAGAGGTCGGTTCTGCAGCACAAATCGATAATATGCGCCTGTTCCCGGGTTTTGAAGATCAGGGTTTTGAGGTTGGGTACGCTGTTTACACATCTAGTTCTTACGGTCTTGCCGAAAAAGCGCCGATGCTGCTGATGCGCTGGAAATCAGAGAATGGCGAAAGCGACTGGTTCCCAATTCCGCCAATGTTCAACAAGGTCCTGCTTGCCCGTATCCATGAACGTGATCACGATCTTGACCGTCTGCTGCTCGACTATGGCTATGACGCTGATCAGCTGGCGTCAGCTCGCAAGTCTCAAAGTTAAAGCACAGACTTGACCGTCACGACCGGTGATGGTTGAACCTCGAAAATTCAAATGGGCACCATCGTCCGAACCGGTGGTGCCTTTGTCATTTCTGAGGTGTAATTATGGGCAGACGCCGAAAATCCGGCCGCGATGTGCATGGCTGGCTTATCCTGGATAAACCCTATGATTTTGGATCAACCGAAGCCGTGTCCAAGCTGCGTTGGTTGTATAATGCCAAAAAAGCTGGTCATGCGGGCACTCTCGATCCCTTGGCAACCGGGCTTTTGCCTGTCGCGTTTGGCGAAGCCACCAAAACGGTGCCCTTTGTGCAGGATGGTCTGAAAACATATCGTTTTACCGCGCGTTGGGGGGAGGCAACGTCGACTGATGACCAGGAAGGTGAGGTGATTGCGACCTCTGGCAAGCGTCCTACGGCAGCGGAAATTCAAGCGGTTCTACCAGATTTTACTGGTGATATTGAACAGGTGCCGCCGGCTTTTTCGGCCATCAAAGTCGATGGCGAGCGCGCTTATGATCTTGCCCGTGAGGGGGAAGCGCCTGAATTGCAGGCTCGCACGATAAGAATTAATGCATTGAATCTAGTGGAAAGCTCTGATGCAGATCATAGTGTTTTTGAAGCCGTAACGGGCAAGGGCGCTTATATTCGGGCGCTCGTCCGGGATATCGCCCATGCTCTCGGTACTGAGGGGCATGTCAGTGCTTTGCGTCGTACAGCTGTAGGCCCATTTAACGAAGATATGGCGATTACATTTGACGAGCTGCTTGGTCAGCCAGTTTCTCGTGATCTGGATCGTGAAACTCTGGATCGGGATTTGCTGGATGCTGAACTTGCTGGTATTGGAACTGCACTCAGTGACCTGCCGGCTAGTACTGTTAGTGGCGGCGACGCGGAGCGGTTGCGTCGCGGACAGGCTGTTGTTGTAGCGCCGCCTGTTGCCAAGGGCATTCGGGGCGGACTATCCGGCTTTATTCCGGCTGTCTTTGCAAGCTGTCACGATGAGCCTGTGGCTATCTGCGCTCTGGACGGATTGAAATTAAAGCCGGTCAAGGTATTCAACCTGACGTAACCGTCTCATGGTAACTGTGGCTGTGACGGATTCGAAAAGTTTACGTGCCTCCCCTTACGGTTGTGATATGTTGCAACTCTTCCCGCTGGCGTTATGGTCAGCGAAACAAAAGCTCTGACAGGAAAACCTATGGCTGAGACAAGAAAATCTCTGGCGAAGTATCTACTACTGGCTGGCGCAGCCCTGACGCTTGTAGCGTGTGGCGGTGGCGAGAAAAAATCAGACAATGATGAGCCGGCAGAAGTTCAGTCAATGCTGACGGACCCCTTTACTTCTACCTATCAGCCGTATCCATCAGAGCCAACGCTGATCACCAATGTCACTATTTTGACTGGTGCAGGCGACAAAATTGATAATGGCGCAGTCTTTTTCCGCGACGGAAAGATTGAGTCTTTTGGTCCATCCGGTGAGATTGAAGCGCCGCGCGGCGATATCTTGCAGATAGATGGCACCGGTAAAACACTGACGCCGGGCGTTATCGACAATCACTCACACTTGGGTGTGTATCCGTCCCCTGGTTTCTCATCAACGTCTGATGGTAATGAAGCGGTCTCCCCGAATACGGCCAATGTCTGGGCAGAACATTCTGTCTGGCCGCAGGACCCAGGTTTTACGCGGGCGCTTGCAGGCGGCGTAACATCTTTGATGATTTTGCCTGGCTCTGCGAACCTGTTTGGCGGAAGAACAGTTGTTCTTAAAAATGTACCTTCCAGAACCGTACAGGGCATGAAATTTCCTGACGCGCCACATGGTCTAAAAATGGCCTGCGGTGAAAATCCGAAACGTGTTTACGGTGACCGCGGGGGGCCTGCCACGCGTATGGCAAACTTCGCTGGCTACCGCGCCGCATGGATTGATGCTGCAGCGTACAAAAAAAAGTGGGATGAGTATCTCGAGAAAGCTGAGAGTGGGGAGGAGGCCGATGCTCCTGAGCGCAATCTCAAGAACGAAACACTCGCTGGCGCTCTAAATGGTGACATTCTGGTCAACATGCACTGTTACCGCGTGGATGAAATGGTGCAGGTCATCGATATGGCCAAAGAGTTCGGCTACAAGGTCACTGCATTCCACCATGTTGTTGAAGGCTATAAAGCCGCTGATTACATGGCTGAAAATGACATTTGTGCGTCGATCTGGGCAGACTGGTGGGGTTTCAAGTTGGAGGCGTATGATGGGGTGCGCGAGAATGCGGCCCTGATTCACAATCAGCCGGGTTCCTGCGTTATTATGCACTCCGACTCGGCAGTTGGTATTCAGCGTCTGAATCAGGAAGTTGGTAAAGCCGTCGCGGATGGGGCGCGGATTGGTATCGATATTCCGCCCGAAGAAGCGATCAAATGGATCACGGCAAATCCAGCGAAAGCCATGGGCGTGCTGGACCAGACAGGCACAATCGAAGTTGGCAAGATGGCAGACCTTGTCTTGTGGGATGGAGATCCGTTTTCGGTTTACACCAAGGCAGAGAAGGTCTTCATCGATGGGGCGTTGATGTATGACATCAATGATCCGACGCTCAGCCCGAGAATGGACTTTGAGGTCGGTCAGCAGTCGAACGGAACAACTGGAGGAGCAGGTCAATGAAAGTCATTTCAGTGAAAAAACTTCTCAAACTTTCCGCGACAGTCATCACGGCCGCTACGGCTTCTCTGGCGACGGCTAAAGCTGAACCGATCGCCATTATTAATGCCGAACTACATGTTGCCGGATCAACAGATAATCCGCGCACTATCGAAAATGGCAGTGTCGTGATTGATAATGGTCGTATTGTATCTGTTGGTACTAATGTCGGCACGCCAGCAAACGCAACTGTGATTGATGCAAATGGCCAACCGGTAACACCCGGCATTTTTGCAGCAATATCCGGCATCGGTTTGGAGGAGATATCTCTCAATAGTGAAGGTACGGAGCGCTCCGCTGACCGTGACTTTCCGATCTCGGCGGCGTTGGACGCAGAGGACGCGCTGAACACAGATAGCAGCATTATTGCGATCAGCCGCGCGGCTGGTGTGACCCGCGCCTATGTATCCCCTATGCCGGGCGGCAAACTGTTCGGCGGTTGTGGTGCGGTTATAGATTTCAGCGGTAGTCCTGACCCTGTGTCGAAAAGCTGTTACGCTCAAAGCCTTGTTCTGGGTTTCTCAGGCACCGGCCGGGCCGGCGGTACCAAAACTGGCTTGATGTCCCTTCTAAGAGTATATCTTGATGAAGTGCTTCTCTATGCAGAAGACCCTTCTGAATATCGCTACATGGCAGCAGCCAGTGACCTGACACAAGCTGATCTTCGGGCACTCATTCCTTATGTGCGTGGAGAAAAGCCATTTCTCGTGCAAGTACATAGTGCGCCAGATATCAGACGGCTTATTCAGTTGAAAGAAGATTACGCGCTCGATGTTATCTTGCTTGGTGGCGCAGAAGCTTGGCGTGTCGCGCAGGAGCTTGCCGATGCAGATATCCCTGTGATCCTCAATCCGATGGCAAATCTGCCACGCCAATTTGAGGCCATGGCGTCAACACTCGAAAATGCTGCTCGGCTTGAATCAGCTGGTGTTGTTGTCAGCTTCTATGATGATGATGTGCATAATGTTCGTCTTCTGCCACAGCTCGCAGGTAATGCCGTTGCAAATGGCATGTCTCATGAGGGAGCAGTTGCTGCAATCACACTCAACAGTGCCAAAATGATGGGTATGGAAGATGAGCTCGGCACCTTGCAGGCTGGCAAGATCGCTGATGTTGTGGTTTGGGATGGTGATCCGTTGGAAGTGTCCTCTCGCCCTGTTGCAGTTATTATCAATGGTAAGGTTACGTCCCTTGAGAACCGTCAATCAATTCTGGCAAGACGCTACATGGACCTCTCGCGCGGTGATAAACCGCATGCCTATCGCGGGGAATAAGTCTGGCTTGCGCTAAAAGGGTAACTGCATGAGCCAACTGAATGAC
>JALEGM010000267.1 GCA_022763145.1 Aquisalinus sp.
GCCATGTGACTTTTTCTAATGATCCCGATTATCGACCAACATGGCGCCCAAATCCGAATCGCCAACTCGGCCCTGGCGTGCCTGTCTTCAATGACTCCAACATGATCATGCTGCGTGCGGCTGTGAAGGTTGTTGCGCCGGAAATGGACCGGGAGTTGCGTCAGGCAGGTCTACGCTTCCATCGTACGGTTTCCGAAACCGGTGGAAATTATGCTGCGGCGACTGAAAACCTTGCAGCTATAGCGGGCAGACTGTCAGCCACAATGAGCGATGCCGAATTTGGACGCAGTGAGATGCTGGAAATCATGGACAATATCGTCAATGACAGTCTTTCTTCCACCTACACCGAGTATGCGGCAGCAGAACAAGCTGTGATTGCAATTGGCACATTCCTTGATGCTTTGGAGACCGAGCAGATGCTCGGGCCTGAGGTCGTTGATAATATTATGCCCGCGCTGGATGACGCGTACGAAGCTGTAGATGATCCGAACCGCTATGATTTCGCACGCATGCGCAATGCGATTCGCCGTGTACAAAGTCAGTTGCAACAGCTCTGACGACTAAAACCTGTTCATTCTGTCCGTGTCCGGGATTTGAATGCGCTAATTTGATTGGAGTTCCTGAGCCGCGAGGCGTTGGGGGAGGTAATTGAAATGACAGTAAGGTCCAGTTTGAAATCCTTACTTTTGGGATCAGCCGGTTTACTTGCCGTGGCCTGTAGCGGTGGAGGAAGCAGTGATCCTGCGCCAGAGCCAAATAATGGCACCCCACCAAGCCCGAAGGCCACTTTTGACATCCCCGTTCAAGAGAATCTTACCGTAAGTGATGTTGAAACTGTGCTCGCCCAAGCCGTGACGGAAGCATCAGCGCGAAATATTCCTGCCTCAATCGCTGTTGTCGATCGGGTTGGCAATGTTCTGGCCGTTTTCTCCATGAATGGTACCATTGACAGTGATCCAAGTGATAATACCGTTTCAGACCTCAGCACGTTTGAAAATTCAGTTGAGCCACTACGCTCAGGACCGAATGTAGATTTTGCCGTAAACCCGGAAGATAATCGCGGCGTTCAGGGCATCTCCATCGTACCGCGCCCTGTCACCGCAATCGCCAAAGCTGTTACAGGCGCCTACCTGTCATCTCAGGGGAATGCATTTACGACACGTACAGCGAGCCAGATTGTACAAGAACATTTCCCCCCTGCGCCAACAACAATTGGCCTTGAGAGCGGTCCACTATTTGGCGTGCAGTTCAGCCAGTTACCCTGCTCGGATCTCAATACCCGCCGCCTTGATACGCAGTCACAGTTCGGTGCGACCGGTTTTGGCGGCCCTCTGATTGGTCCAAAACGATCACCTCTTGGTCTCTCGGCTGACCCGGGTGGTATTCCGCTTTACAAAAATGGCGTTGTTGTTGGCGCTATCGGGGTATCTGCCGATAATGATTATGGCTTTGATACCAACACGCTAGATACTGATACCGATATTGAAGAGCTGATCGCTATTGCCGGGGCTGTAGGATTTGCTGCGCCTGAGGGAATTCGCGCAAATCGTATCTCCGTAGACGGTACTTTTTTACGTTTCTCAGATGCTACAGAAAGCGACCTGATGACGGACCCATCTGCTGCCCCCTCCTTTACCTCGATTAATGGCGTTGAGGGACTGCTAACGCCTGTTGCCAGTTACTATGAAAATACAGCTGGCGTGACGGTACGTGCAGGTACTGCTTATGGCTCTGAGGCTTCAGGATTCAGGCCTGCAACAACAGCGGAATTCTCCAATGCAGACGCCTATGTGCTAAGCGACGGCTTCGGCAACAATCGCTACCCAGCCAAAGCCGGTACAGACGGGGGCAATGTTTCAGCACCTCTCACAGCGAACGAAGTTAGCGTGCTGCTAGAAGAGTCTTTCGGTATCATGGCACAGGCACGCGGACAGATTCGTCAGCCATTGAACAGCCTAGCCCAAGTTACGATATCTATTGTTGATACTAACGGCGAAATCCTTGGCGTCATTCGCGGACCTGACGCGCCAATTTTCGGTACGGATGTATCTCTACAAAAAGCGCGTACCGCGGCTTTCTTCTCAGGGCCTAACGCCGCAGACGATCTGCAAAATACAACCACTAGCGCGGTTGGCGATTTTGCCAGAGCGAACCCGGACGTTGTGGCTGATCAGTTTATCCCGGCCCCACTCGAGCGTGATTACGTACAGATTGTCCGTGATTTTCTTGATGACCAGACGGCGCTCACAGGCACCTTTGCTTTTGCCGACCGCTCTGGTGGCAACCTTTCAAGACCCTATTTTCCCGACGGTGAAGTCGATACCGTTAACGGCCCTCTCTCACTCCCAATTGACGTATGGAGCCCTTTTGCAACTGGCCTGCAGATTGATTTGGTGCTCGATAATGTCATTGAACATGCAGCATTCCTGCTTGGCATTACCGCGACTGATACAGCTCCAGTATGCACTTTCTTGCCAGAAGCAGATAACGCCTCTGCTATAGGCGAGAACAGATTACAGAACGGCATTCAGATTTTCCCAGGCAGTGTTCCAATTTACCGGGATGGCGAACTTGTCGGCGGCATTGGTGTGTCCGGCGATGGGATTGACCAAGACGACATGATATCATTCCTTGGTTTGCATAATGCCGGCCTCAGGCTCGGGACAATCAACAATGCACCTCCAGAAATCCGGGCCGACAATATTGTTGTTCCGGTCAACGGAGAAGAAATTCGTCTACGGTACATTAACTGTCCATTTACGCCATTTGTCGACTCTGACGTTCAAAATGTCTGCCAAGGTAAGTGAGGGCCTCATGCTGCGTGATCAAATAAATACCTCTCGCCTTCTCGCCTCAGCTAGTCTTGCCGCTCTGGTTTGCGGATGTAGCTACACACCGGCGGGCGACGTTCTGTTGTCCACAAATGCAGCGACTGATGATACTATCGTATTCGATGCAGATACCATACTAGCGGATCTGAATGACAGCCTGATTACCGATCCACTGCAACTGGATATGACACCAGTTGCCCGCTATGCCTCGGTTGAATTTGAGATACATGATACGTGGGCTAACAAAAGAGATTCTGAACTCGCCTTCATCTCGACTGACATGACAAACTCATATGACGCTAATTCTGATACACAGGGCGCCCCCATCTACGATGAAGCCATCATTGCATTAGCATTGATGCAACCACCGCGCCGTGAAGATCAATCAAATGAACGCAATGAGCAGCTCGAAGATGCTCTGCTTTCAGACCTTGAAGCCGCTCTCGAGGGCGGTGTTGAAGACGGCACCGCCCTGTATGTTGAGACGGATAACTGGAATGCGGATAGCATTGTTGCAGACATCAACCGCTCCCTGGCCAAATCCCCTTTGCAGCTCAATATGGCTACACAAGTCTACTATAGTCAGGACGAAGATGAGTATGACCCATCGGCCAGAGACACGATTAATGGTGGAACGCGCCGTCGCCCGGGGCGACCAGCACGGATCGGCGAAGAAAATCGGGTGCCTCCAGCTAATCTTGATGGCATCCAGCCACCGACTGCCTATGATCTTGTGGGCGACCCTGCACCAATACCTGACCGCTGGCGTCTTGCATCAAACCTAGGCCTCGTTAATCACAATCTCCTCAATCCGTATGGGCAGAATACCCTAAAAGGTGACCGGCCTCTCAAAGGCACAAAAGACTGGTTCCTCGCCCTTAGCGGGATTTCTGATACGATTATTGAACCACGTACATTCCCTGTTCCTGTCGGTGTGCAGACGACTGAGTTGCCGGGGCGTCTGGATGTTTTCGGCGATGCCTACAGCTTTGTTGCAGCACAGACTTTTATAGCTCAAGCCGCTCTTATTAAAGGCTCTACCGCTTTCAAACCGCAGGACTATGAGTATCGCATCACGGCTGCTTTCAACTATAACTACGTCGACATAAACGAGAAACGTGTGCTGTTTGTTGAACCAAGCAAGGGGTCAACGCGGCGCGATGGCTGGATTGGCATTCAAGAAGCATTTGTTGATTATCATATACGTAACGTATCTGAACGTTATGATTTTGACTCATTGCGCTTTGGTATCCAACCTTTCAACACAGATTTCCGTGGCTTTCTCTTTCAGGATAACCAGTTCGGTATCCGCTTCTTTGGCAACCGGGATAACAATCGTTGGCAATACAACCTTGCTGCATTCGCCCGGCTTGAGAAAGATACAAACTCTGGTCTGAATGATGTCACGTCAGCCATTCGTGACGATTATGTTTTTGCGGCCAATGCCTATCGCCAGGACTTCCCGTTTCCCGGGATGACCAGCCAGGGCACTATCGTCTACAACATGAACCGCGAAAAAGACGATGTGCAGATCGACGACAACGGCTTCCCGGTACGCCCTGCCCTACTCGGCAGCTTACGTGGTCGGGACTATGATGCCGTCTACCTCGGGTACAATATGGATGGTCGCTGGAAGCGTATGAACTGGACATCTTCAGTTTATTACGCGCTGGGTGAGAACCGGAACAGTATTTTCACCAATCAGCCCGCTGACATCAATGCCTACTTTGTCGCCGTTGAGCCTTCTGTTGATTACAACTGGATCAGGCTGCGATTATCAGGCATGTTTGCAAGTGGCGATGATGATCCGTATGATGATGAAGAAAAAGGTTTCGATGCCATTTTCGAGAACCCGCAGTTTGCCGGGGCTGATACAAGCTACTGGATCCGTCAGACTATTCCTTTTGCCGGCGGCGGCCGCGTTATCAGCATCAATGGTCGTAATGGCATTCTGAATTCCCTTCGCTCTTCCAAAGAACAAGGACAATCCAACTTCACCAACCCTGGTACGATACTTCTGGGTGCTGGTGCAGACTTTGACGTGACGCCGCCACTTCGGGTTTCACTCAATGCAAACCACTTATGGTTTGAAGACACAAGCTCACTAGAA
>JALEGM010000268.1 GCA_022763145.1 Aquisalinus sp.
CGGCTTATGTGAAGTTTGGTCAGCTATTGGGGACACGCCCTGACATGATCGGGTTCGAGATGGCCAATGATCTTGGCGAATTGCAGGACCGAATGCCGCCGTTCTCACGAGACCTCGCGAAAACGGAAGTGGCCAAATCACTTGGAAAGCCGGTGGAAGAGCTGTTCGAAGATTTCTCTGAACCGATCGCTGCGGCTTCGATAGCGCAAGTTCATAAAGCAAGGCTGCACTCTGGAGAGACCATCGCGATCAAGGTGCTGCGCCCGAAGATTGAGCGCAAAGCCAAACTGGAGTTCAGGGCTTTCATGTTGGGGGCGAGACTGGCTGAATTTTTCTCCCGCTCAGCACGCCGTATGGAGCCGGTGAAGTTTATCACTACACTTTCCGAGGCTGCTGAAATCGAACTTGATCTGCGGATGGAGGCAGGAGCTGCTTCTGAATTGAAAGAGAACCTGGTTGACGACACGCATGTTTATATTCCCGAGATTATCTGGGAATACTCTTCACGTCGTGTTCTTGCGGTGGAATGGATAGACGGGTTGTCGGTAATGAACTTCGCTGCCCTTGATGCTGCTGGCATTGACCGGCAGGAGTTGGCGGTCACCATCATGCGCACTTTCCTGAAACAGGCGCTGGAAGACGGGTTCTTCCATGCCGACATGCATCAGGGCAATATGATGATTGATGATCAGAAGCGTCTTGTGCTGATCGATTTTGGCATTATGGGTCGACTGGATGAAGAGGCCCGTCGCACCTATGCCGAGATTATCTTCGGCTTCATCCAGCGTGATTATTACATGGCTGCGAAGGCCCATTTTGATGCCGGCTATGTACCATCTCATTATTCCGTAGACGCCTTTGCGACTGCCTTGCGGGCAGTGGGTGAGCCTATCTTTGGTCGTGACTCTGATGCGGTGGATATGTCGCGCGTCCTCCAGCAGCTTTTTGATGTGACAGAAGTCTTCGACATGCACCTGCGCCCGGAACTGGTCATGTTGCAGCGGACAATGGTCGTCGTCGAGGGGGTTGCCAGAGCGCTCGATCCGCAGATCAATATGTGGGAAGCGGCAGACCCGGTTGTGCGTGGCTATATCACCGGGCGACTTGGGCCACAGGCACTGGCCAAGCAGGCACGACGCGGCGCCAGAGCAGCCTTCAGACTGGCTGAAAAGTTTCCTGAGTTTGTAGCAGCTGCTGAAGCTCTGATAGAGAACTCTGAAAGCGAGAATTCACTTAAAGTATCAAGGAAATTTGGCGGACTTCATTTTGAAGTACGTAAGTTTTGAACCATAATAGTTTATAATAAGTACCTTCATTTATCGATATCAGATTTCAGAAATATCTCCTCGACGGGTAATCCGAACACGTCCGAGATTTTGTAGGCAAGGGAAATACTGGGGTCGAATTTCTCTTTCTCTACTGCGATAATTGTTTGCCGTGTGACATCTACTTTCTCCGCAAGATCAGCTTGCGTGAGGTTATGCTCTGCCCGCAGAACTTTAAGTCTGTTTCGCATCAGCGACTCATCAGCGCAAGGCGGCCAAGTTGTAGTGTCCAAGTCAGTCCGAACAGGCCGACAAAGTACCAAGCCGACAGACTTTCCATCTTCAAGATGATCTCTATCCACCCTGATGCGAACAGAGCCAGTGCGGTAATGCACCCGGCTGTTGCTGTAGCTTTCAGATTGTTAATCGCCCCCAGTTCATCCGGTGTGCGGGTCACAAACCGGCCTGCCACGTAAAGCCAGATCGCAACAGGCAGGACTGGAAGCATTGCGATAGCCAAGCGTGTCATTGGTGGCCAGCTATCGAATGCCGGATTGTCTGTCACATTGGGCACGACCATGATGACCAAAACAGTATAGACCATCCAGAGAAATATATGGCCCCCGATCCAGCGACGGCTTGCAGTTTTAAGAGATTGCTTTTCCATGACGAACTCCTGATGTATATAAAACTTTACACGCGATAAGTATATATAACTTTACATTATGTCAAGTTTACCATCCACATTGATGTGGATTTTTAGCTCTGATCGGTTTCAGCTAACAAAACGTATGAACTTCATCTAAAAGATGCTCATGGCAACCAAATCTGTTCTTCTCATCATCGGAGGTGGCATCGCCGCCTATAAGTCGCTCGAACTCATCCGGGAATGTTCAAAACGCGGGATCAGGACCCGTGCGATCCTGACCAGAGCAGGCGCGGAATTTATAACGCCGCTTTCTGTTGGCAGCCTGACAGGCGAGAAATGCTACACGGATCTTTTTGATCTGACAGATGAAGCTGCAATGGGCCATATCGAATTGTCACGCGCGGCTGATCTTGTCATTGTGGCGCCTGCGACCGCGGACCTTCTGTCCAAACCTGCCAACGGTATCGCTGGTGATCTTGCTTCAACGGCACTACTCGCGACTGACAAGCCGGTGCTTTATGCACCGGCAATGAATGTGCGGATGTGGGAGCATCCGGGTGTGCAGCGAAACTTTGAGATTCTGAAAAAAGATGGCGCACTTTTTGTTGGTCCTAACGAAGGTGACATGGCATGCGGTGAGTATGGTGCCGGCAGGATGGCTGAGCCGCATGAAATAGCGGATGCTGTAGAGGCATATTTTGCGGCGTCATCTGATGGTCGGTTGAAAGGGCGTCATGTCGTGGTGACAGCTGGCCCCACACATGAGCCACTTGATCCAGTGCGTTATATCGCCAATCGTTCTTCGGGTAAGCAGGGGTATGCTATTGCGGCGGCTCTTGCGAAGCTTGGGGCGAGGGTCAGTCTTGTTTCTGGGCCAACAGAACTGTCTGCACCTGCAGGTGTAGACACTATCCGCGTCCAAACCGCGCGTGAAATGATGGAGGCGACCATGAGCGCTCTTCCCGCAGATGCAGCAATCTGTTGTGCGGCGGTAGCTGATTACAGACCTGAAATCGAAACCAATCAGAAAATCAAAAAAGAGCGTGGTGGCCTTTCCTCGATTCCTTTGACAGAAAATCCAGATATTTTACGCAGTATTTCCTCGCTGGATGTGGGGCGCCCTAGTCTGGTTATCGGTTTTGCCGCGGAAACGGATGACGTTCTTTGCAATGCTGAAGCAAAGCGTAAACGCAAGCGGTGCGACTGGATTATTGCAAATGATGTTTCGTCAGGAACCGGCACCATGGGCGGGGAGAACAATTCTGTGACTGTGATAAGTGAGGCGGGTCAGGAGAGTTGGGAGAATATGCCTAAAGCCCGTGTTGCTGACAGGCTAGCTGCCTATATTGCGGATGCATTAAACAAGCGCGCGTCCTGAGGCCGCGGTTTCAACTTTAGGTATTGCCCGCGCCACACATTAGCTGTTAGCTTTCGTGTTCTTGAAAATGAAACCGGTATGCCTTCGCTATGCAGCGATGGTTAGATTGAGTAAGAAGTAAAGTGAGAGCACCAAGATGGTTCTATACGCGCTGAAGCGCCTGCTCTCGGCTATTCCGACACTTTTTATTATCATAGCCGTCGCGTTCTTTATGATGCGACTTGCGCCAGGTGGTCCGTTTACGTCTGAACGAAATGTGCCGCCTGCCATCGAGGCGAACCTGAACGCAAAGTATAACCTTGACGATCCCTTGCCAGTTCAGTTCTTCAAATATCTTGGCAATGTTTTGCAAGGGGATTTTGGGCCGTCCTTCGTCAATCGAGATTTCTCAGTGACAGAGCTGGTTTTGCAGGGATTGCCAGTGAGTATCACGGTTGGCTTGTCTGCACTCATGCTGGCCATATCGGTTGGATCGATTCTTGGGGTACTGGCGGCTTTGCGACAGAATAAAGCGACGGATTACACCGTCATGACTGTTGCTATGGCCGGGATCACCATCCCGAACTTTGTCACTGCGCCGGTAATGACACTGATTTTTGCCGTCTGGAATGACTGGTTGCCGACATCGGGCTGGATTGGTTGGAGCGGAATTGAGGAACAGGGGCTGGATGCATTCTTCAGGTCTCTTATACTCCCGGTGATAACGCTTGCGCTCCCCCAGATTGCAATCATCTCGCGCTTGATGCGTGGGTCGATGATAGAAGTGTTGCGGTCAAACTTCATCCGCACAGCACGAGCAAAGGGTCTGTCACCGACAAAAATCGTGACCCGTCATGCATTGCGCGCTGCGTCCTTGCCGCTCATCAGTTATCTTGGCCCTGCGACGGCTGCTCTCCTATCCGGCTCGTTGGTCATTGAGAAAATTTTCACGCTACCTGGTATTGGTCAGTATTTTGTCACTGGAGCCCTGAACCGGGATTACACACTCGTGATGGGGGTTGTCATAATTTATGCGACCTTGATTGTGGTTCTCAATCTGCTCGCTGATCTTGTATTGGCCGCGCTTGATCCAAAGGTGAGGCTGACCTGATGAACCAGATTTCACGCCACGCTGATCAACACCCCAACGTGCAATCTATGAAATCGGCACAAGCCGTAAAAGGGCGATCCCTGTGGGATGACGCCAGGGCGCGACTCTTTGCCAACAAGGCCGCTGTGGCCTCTATGGTTATTCTTTTTGTAATCGTAATGGCGGCCATCGTCTGGCCAGCGATCAGTCCCGTTAAATATAACGATATCAATTATTCCGCTTACAGCGTGCCGCCATCTTCCGAGTACTGGATGGGCACGGATACAAACGGACGGGACATTCTGGTACGCACTATGATGGGTGCGC
>JALEGM010000269.1 GCA_022763145.1 Aquisalinus sp.
CGGGTAAGGCAGGCGGCTAACGGAGCTGCCTAATGACAGAAGCAGAAGCTGTTGCCGCATTTCGCGAGTGGTTGAGATCTGATCAAGTGACAAAGCACGTCACCAGGATCGTTGATGCCCATATCAAGGCCGTCCGATCGGCTGGTTCATATGCTTACATATCCCAGTGTGACGAAAAGGAACGCATGGCCCGTGAGGTGACCTTGGAGATACTGGGCTATCTTAGGCGTGAACTCGAAGGTTTGGGGGAATACTAAACCATCCGCTCATAAAGAGCCATCTGATCTGCGGGAAACGGCTTCTGGAGCCGCTTCGCCTCAGGCCAAGGCGCGGTAAGCCATGCCTCATAATCATCCCCAGAAAGGATAACAGGCATAGCCTTGGGGTGAATTGGTGCCACCAGTTCATTAGGGTCGCATGTGAGGAAGGCGAAAACATGACCTTCTCCGATACCGCCCTTATCCCAGTGCCTCTCCCACGGTCGCCAGATACCAGCAAAGGCATAAAGAGCGTCCTGCTCGGCTAGCCCGAACCAGGCATTTCTTGGGTCGCCCTTCACTGAGTTCGGGTCTGGCTCGGCAAACCGGTTTGACGGAACAAGGCAACGATACTCAGGGGCCAGATAATCCCTGAACATTGGATAATGAGGATGGCGGATGTTTCCGGTTGGTGTTGGCGCATAAGGCTGGCCGTCCTTCTTAAGCGCCAGCGCACCAGTACCCTTTTCACGCTTGTAGTACGGGTGCCCCCACTCAGCCATGATCATCTCTCTCGATCCCTCAGCATTACGCCGAACGATCAAACCTGGCCGTCGCGGGAAACTGTTTTCGTCACCAGCATTGCCCGTCAGATCCAGTTCTAGCTGAACATCGAAGTGTTCTCTGATTTCCTGCTTTGAGGATTTTAGTTTGTGAAAGTTACACATGCAGGCAGTTAAGCCTGCTGAGGGTCAGCGGTCAAACAGCCGGCCTTTCTTTACACCAAGTCCAAGTCTATCACTTCAAGGGTGCTATCATGGACGTTGGCCAAATTCAGATTTACGTTTTGCTTGATCCACTGATCCACATCCGAATAGTCAGGATCATCCGAAGCTAGCTGCTTGGCGGCCTGTTCGTAAATTTCATCGGGCACCTCTATCTCACCGGTCATTTCAGTTGAGATCGTGTATTTTAGCTTAGCCATAATTGCGGGCCTTTCCTTAACGGTTCCTGTTCAGCGTTGCCCGATGTTGCTGAAGCGCAACTGCGACTTCTTGGGAAATGTAATTTGCATCGAAGTAATTGAGCAACTGTTCGAGCGCGCCAGCCAGCGCGATTTCCCTGCCGGTTCGAGCACCAGTATACTGCGACCACTCTAGGTAAAGCTTGTCTAGTGTTTCGGTCTGCATAACCCGGCCCTTTCCTATCGTCCGTAAATCAGGCTTTCCGCCTCTTGGTGTTTTCCCTTGGCGCGTAGCCTCTCAACCTGCCTGCGTGTCTGTCTGGTCAATTCTACAGGACGCACCACGCGTAGATCTTGCTCAACTCCCCTGTACCGATAAAGCCTGACAGATTTTCGCTCGAGGTATGCCAGCACCAAAGCCATGCCAGGGTGCAAAGCGTGGTAATGCAGCATTTTGACCGGCCCTTAAATACGTGTGTAACCGTCTTCAAAAGCGTCGGCTGGTGACCAGCTTTTATATCCGCCCTTGTAGACTACGTAGTAACCACCGATTTGTGGCTTGTGCTTGTCCAGGTACTCGCTATCGACCGAAAACTTGGCATAGCCTACGTCTTCAGGAGTGATCACTGCCTTCCGAGGTGTCGCGTCGGTTTCCTCAACGAATTCGATGTTCGCAATTTTCAGAGCCCACACTTCCTTGTGGGAACGGTACTTCGGCATTTCCTTTGATGCTGACATTAGCTTTCTCCTCTGTGGGGCCCCTATCGTGGATTGGTGGTGGTGATGTGCATCTCGCATTCGAGCGGCACGACTTTCGGGCTGTCATCAAGAGCAATGCCGATGACTAAACAGCCAAAAGCCAAAATACAAAACATCAAGGTGGCTGTGGCCCAGATCAGATGCTGCTTGAGTCCTTCCGTCATAACCCGGCCTCCAGATAGGACGGCAGGTTTCCTTGGCTTCTACCTGCCGCGATTGAGCCGACCATACGCCGCCTATTTTACTCAATCTGCTGTGGGCTCACCCTGTCCAAGTCAGTAACGCTACGCGGTGAGTACCCTCTCTCGGGGTTTATTCTGCACCACTTGTTTAACACTTTACTAAGCATTAAACAAGTGCTAATTAAACCATTAAACAAGCAATTTTTGAGAGACTCGTTCAACAGTTTGAAAAACGAGTTTTGCAAAAATGCCAAAGAAAGTCGGCTACGCCCGTGTATCAACGGATGATCAAAATCTGGACCTACAGATTAATGCTTTGCTTAAGGCAGGCGTTCCTGAGGATAATATCTGGGGAGACAAAAAATCGGGTCGCGATCTCGACCGTGAAGAACTTCAGTATGCGTTGGCACACCTCTCGCCCGGCGACACGCTTGTCGTGTGGAAGCTGGATCGCCTTGGGCGCTCGGTGGTGGATATACTCAATCTCGTTGAGCGCTTCAAGCAAGACGACATCACCCTGGTCAGTCTCACAGAGGGCATTGATGCCTCAACACCGGCTGGCCGTTTCGTCCTCACTATGCTTGCGAACCTAGCACAGATGGAAAGAGAACTTACAGCTGAGCGCACTAAGGCGGGCATGGCAGCGAGAAAAGCAGCCGGAAAACCTTCTGGCCGCCGCCCTGTAATCACAGCTGCTGATTGGGCTTTCGCCATTGAACTTGCCAATCACGGCGTATGGCAGGCCGAGGTCGCGAGGCAACTGACGACACGACGCATTGAGCGCTGGCGGAAGGCGTTGTCGGAGAAGAAGGCGAAAGTCAAAGACAAACCAGTTGACGTAGAGCCCTCCCACCTCACGCCCTACTGGTCAGACATCAAGGCTGGCGAGGCCTACTATGACCGCTGGAGAGGCTGGGATGCCGATGAATACGACAGATATTTTGGAGGTGATGTGATGCCAGCAGAATTACAGGATGTAGCCCAGTACAAGGCCAGGATATTCCCCGAGCCTATAGAAATCGACCGGCATGGTAACAGACAGCCACTCGGAGATTTGGACTGGGGAATCGGTGAAGTCTCAGACGACGGCAAGCACTTTCGACTAGAGGGCTGGTCAACCCGTCACAGCCGCTCACTCAGCATCAAGCGCATAAGCAGATTGATCGTTGATGACCCGAACAAGCGTCACGTTGAGATCCATCTGCTCGGCCAGATTGAAATAGACGGACAGCGTATGCGTCTGTTGCCGGTGAGCGCGGCGGAAACTGAATGAGACGGATCAGCGACACACGACTAGCTTTCTATGCCGTGCTCGCCCTCGGCACTATCATCGCAACGCTGGCCTGCCAGCAATTTTAGAGGAAGTTTGTATGAAAATCGAAACCTGTTGGTTCGGGGGCCGGGTGGGATTTGAACCCACGACCCCCCGATCCACAATCGGGTACTCTAACCAACTGAGCTACCGGCTGATTATGAGAAATATCTCAGTCTCAGAGGGCAATAATGACAGATCAATTCTTTGAAAGCAAGGGACCGGATAGAGATGACTGAAACAGGCTTGCCAGAAAGCGACCGTATCGAAATCAACCGGTGGGCAATCTCGACCCCAGCGATAAAAGAGGTCTGGTTGTTTGGATCGAGGGCAAAAGGGACGCATCGTCCCGACAGCGACATTGACCTGGCAGTACGCCCTTTGGGCGACAAAGACACAGCTTTCAATAACTGGTTTGATTCATCAGAGTGGGGCGAGCCGCAGCTATCACAAGTTGTTGATCTAGAGTTTTATCACCCGGATGACAAAACTCTAGAGACGGTTGGGGAAGCCGTGAAGAGCTATGGCATTTTACTGTACGAAAAAGGACCCCGAGATGACTGAATATGAGTGTTACCGCAAAACCCCATTCGGCGAGGTGATAATATTCACCATCCTAGCGCATTCGCGCGAAGACGCGGAACGTGCCGCAGACATCGAACTCGAGTTAGAGAACGGACCGGCTGACTAGCCCTGCCCCTTATCCTTTGAAAGGCGCGTCACATCGCGGTTGAGCACTTCAATCTGGCTCGACAGCCCGAGAATCCGGCGATCACGCTCCGCCAGATCACCCTGCAATTCAGACACCTGTTGCTGATACCGGCCAATTTTCTCCGTATAGCCCTTGACGATCAGCACCTGCTCATCTTTCAGGTCAATCACCATCTTGTTGAGCGCCGCTATCTGTCCCTGCAAGCGCTTTCGCTCCTCAGCGTAAAAACGCTCGAACCGAGAGCGCTCCTCATCTTCACGTTTCTGTTGTAGGTCTTTCCGCTTGAAGATGAATTGCAGCAGCATCCAGGCACCGGCCCCGATCGGCATGATGACAGCCGTCCAGAGCCAGTTGAAATCAAGACTATCCTGCCTAACGGTCGTCTGTTGCGATGGCATCATCAGGCTCCACTTCCAAAAATCTCTCATACTCAACCTGCCATTGGTCCAGACTGGTGGCTGCCAGAAATAATAGATCAATCAACTGCGGCACAACTTCTGTTCTGTACCACTCAGCGCGCTCCCGATCAGTCCACTCAGATGGAGCTGTCGGGGCTTCCGGGCTCGATACCTCTGCCAGCATGGCCGCACTGACCGCCAGGGTCTTCTCCCTCGCCTCCCAGCCTTGAACATAAAGCGCGCGTCCGCTCTCTGGCGAAGCTGGTGTAGAGGTCGCGCAACCTGTCTGTATCAGGACGACTACTAAAAACAGGAAGATCAGGCCGAGGGTCAGGAATGGCCAAAGGTTCGGAAAACGTATCTCTGGCTCGCCAAAACTCTCTCGCAGCCGCTTCCGCGTTTCGCGCCCGTTCAATGTTTCGTGATATGGCATCATCAACAATCCTTATGAATACTTCTCCAGCCGCGATCACATCCTTGGCACCTTCAGCCGTCGCCGCTACCGCCTGCTCAGTTGCCCCTACTCGCTTGCCCCTTTCAAAACCGACCTTGTAGCCAGCCCCAGAACCGGCCACGAACCCTATCGCGATGCAGGCCCCAACGAGTTGAAGGTTCAGGCGCTTGAAAATCATCTGTCATTATCCCTGAACTCAATCGTCAGATCACCGCGCAATGCTGCGCCGATGACTTTGCCATAAAAATCCCGATAGGCGGCAGACGAACGCTTGACCCAAAAATCAGACCCGTCATATCTGGCCCAATCCTGCCCGAGCAACAGGCACCCGTCAGTCTCGTGATGATAGTTACCGATATGGATCAGGATGTAATTGAAATCATCCACATCCAGAATATGCAGCATACCCCTGTGGAAACCGAGCAAGTGGGCAAAACGGCGTAGATAGCGCGTATGGAAACCACCTGACTTGCGCACGCCGACACGATATAAAGCAGCAGAAATGCGCTTCTTGCCATGCACCTTCAGCAGACGGAACTCATCTTCCAATCCGTAGCAGGTAAAGCAGCCATCAATCGACACCTCCGAGAGTGTCGAGTTCGGGCCGCTTTTAACTCGGTCAACTAGGACGTGCATCAGCCTTTGCCTGTGACTTTCTTGGCCGCTGGCTTCCGACGCGGACGCGGCTTGGCAGCCCCTTCCAGCCCATCAACCTTCGTCTTAAGACCGTCGCGCGCCGTCTCCGCTGCAACCAACTGCTTGCGCAACGCCTCCAGCTCCTTGGCAATCATATTCAGCTGACCATTAAGCTGGTTAGCAGATGCAGTTGCTCGCTTCTCTGATAACAATAGATCACCATTGATTTGCTTCAGGTCAGTATTATCGCGCTGAAGCTGAGCCAGAATGATTTGTAACTTCTCCTGATCAGTCATCTCGTTTTGCGTCTCTTCAAGATTATCCTTTGACATTTTTCACCTTTCGTTATTGTGACGACACAGTGCCGCCAACACAGTGCCACTCGGCCCCTGCCCAGACACCTTGCCAAACCTGCACAGCCCCACTATCAAAGCGATCCCCTGCACTATTTTTTGTTTTAATGTTGCGGCCCGCAGACGTGGCGGCATCATTAAAATTAATTGTTCCGTTTGCCCCCGAACTTATCAGCAGAATTTGCTGACCGATCCGAGTGGGATTACCACCGTTAGTGAGCCACCATAAATGGTTGATATTCTCTAGGTTACCGTCAAAGCCCTCAATTAAATGAACGGGCCTTGTTAGCACCAAGTCATTAGCCCCAGCGCTTGCAGCGCGAACGAGACTAGCCATGTCAACATCCATCACATTTTTATGGACTGGAATCACGCGACGATCACCAAGTGAGTTCTCAGTAAATCCGTACTCGACGCCCGCATACTGGATTGACCCGGTAGGTGTTTTTGTCGAAGACGGATGAATGCGTATTGGCTGAACGATACCATCATTGTTCAATGAAAGTTGGAGCGCGCCAAAGGCACCCGTGTTGTAGGTAATATCATCGCAGTTAAGCAAATCAATTACGTGACCAACCTCGCCATCAGCCGTACCCACATCGTCAAAGAAGTATTTACATTGATCAATATGAATACCGCTACACCCTTCAAGGAACATACCGGCAGTTTGAACCATGCGTATGTTTTGAAACTTGATTGCATTGCTGTTCTTTAGTTTGAATGTATAGCCGTTTTGCGCAGCATACGAAGCACCAGAAACAGTTGTGCTCGCTGTCCTATCCAGCGTGAGTGTAGCATCATTTGGTCTAGCAGTTATGAGCGCACTAAGGCCCGCACCACCGGGACCTGCCCCTTCAATGACAATATATTTTCCAACAATATTTGTGGGGAAAGTACCCAGAGGAGAACTGAAACTATTACTACCCGCAGTTATCGCTCCGTCATCATTGACAATTTCAGGGACGTTGGCGGCTGTATTGTTAAAGGTGACGGTAGTCGCATCTTCAAAATAATAAGCCGCATCCTCAATTCGGGCATTCACGTCACCAGCAACTCTGCTGGTTTCACTGTTATTAATTATCCAGCGCAGAGTGCTGCCAGGACCGACATATATCGCCTCACCGCCGC
>JALEGM010000270.1 GCA_022763145.1 Aquisalinus sp.
CGCTGACTGACAAGGAATACCAGATCATGCGTAACGCCTCGATCGCGGTTCTGCGTGAGATTGGCGTTGAAACAGGCGGATCGAATGTTCAGTTTGCTGTCAATCCGGAAGATGGCCGGCTGGTCGTCATTGAGATGAACCCGCGTGTCTCACGCTCCTCGGCTCTTGCTTCCAAGGCAACCGGTTTTCCAATTGCAAAAGTCGCAGCGAAGCTGGCTGTCGGCTACACACTTGATGAGCTTGATAATGATATCACTGGTGCGACGCCAGCCAGTTTTGAGCCGAGCATTGATTATGTGGTGACAAAAATTCCTCGCTTCACCTTCGAGAAATTTCCCGGCGCAAAGCCCCTGTTGACGACAGCCATGAAGTCAGTGGGCGAAGCAATGGCAATCGGACGTACTTTCCAGGAGTCGTTGCAAAAAGCCCTGCGCTCGCTTGAAACTGGCTTGTGTGGTCTTGACCCGATTGCGATTGAGGGTATTGGCGGTGATGACGACGTCAATGCTGTACGGGCCGCCCTGGCTGCTCCGACACCTGAGCGCCTGCGCGTTACAGCAGAAGCATTCCGCCTGGGCCTGCCAATTGAACAGGTACGGATCATCACCAATTATGATCCGTGGTTTCTGGACCAGATTCAAGGCATCGTGGATGCAGAGGATCGTGTTGCAGAGCGAGGCCTTCCCGCCAACAAACACGACATGTGGGAATTGAAGTCAATGGGCTTCTCAGACAAGCGCCTTGCCCAGTTATGTGATGGCACGGAAGAAGAAGTTCGCCAGCATCGCCAGTCTCTTGATGTTCGCCCTGTCTACAAACGCATCGATACATGTGCGGCGGAATTTGCTGCCAAGACTCCATACATGTATTCCACCTACGAGCCTTCAGTCACTGATACTCCCATGTGCGAAAGTAAGCCTGATGACCGTCGTAAGGCTATCATTCTGGGAGGTGGGCCAAATCGCATTGGTCAAGGTATTGAGTTTGACTACTGTTGTTGTCATGCAGCCTTTGCCCTTGCCGATGCAGGGCTAGAGTCCATCATGGTCAACTGTAACCCCGAGACTGTATCAACCGATTACGATACTTCAGACAGGCTGTATTTTGAGCCTTTAACAGAAGAAGATGTTCTCGAACTGATTCATGTAGAGCAACAGAACGGCACACTGGCTGGTGTTATTGTTCAGTATGGTGGTCAGACCCCGCTGAAGCTCGCCTCTGCTCTGGACAAAACAGGCGTCCCGATCCTTGGCACCAGTGTAAAAGCGATTGATCTTGCCGAAGACAGGGAACAGTTCAAGGAACTGGTACAATCGCTTGATCTGACACAACCGAAAAATGCGACAGCTGGAAACCGCGAAAGCGCCTCGGACATCGCTGCCGAGGTCGGTTACCCGCTGGTCACCCGCCCTTCTTTCGTACTTGGAGGACGAGCGATGGAAATCGTCCGTGGGCCTGTCGACCTTGAGAGATATCTGAAAAATACAGATATCGAGATAACACCAAAACTGCCGCTGTTGCTCGACCAATATCTGCAAAATGCTGTCGAAGTCGATGTGGATGCCCTGTGTGATGGTGATGAGGTCGTGATCGCAGGGGTTATGGAGCACATTGAAGAAGCTGGTGTTCATTCCGGCGATAGCGCCTGCTCTCTCCCACCCTACACACTGGATGCAGAGACAATTTCTGAACTGAAGCGCCAGACCAAGGAACTGGCGAAGGCGCTCGGCGTCATCGGCCTGATGAATGTTCAGTATGCCATCAAGGATGGCACAATATACATTTTGGAGGTCAATCCACGTGCCTCCCGAACTGTGCCTTTTGTTGCTAAGGCAATTGGCTTGCCTGTTGCCAGAATTGGAGCACGACTAATGGCGGGTGCCAAACTCAGCGAGTTTGATATCAAGGAACACACTTACGACCATGTGGCCGTCAAGGAAGTCGTCTTTCCTTTTTCCAAGTTCCCGGGCGTCGATACGGTGCTGGGTCCCGAAATGCGCTCGACGGGTGAAGTCATGGGGATAGATCGGGATTTCAACCGTGCACGTGCAAAAAGCCTGATCGGCGCCGGTGTCAAAACACCACTGGAAGGCTGCGTCTTCGTTTCGGTAAAGGATTCCGATAAACATATGCTGCTTGAGCCTGCTCAACGCCTTGTCGACCTTGGCTATACTCTAATTGCGACAGGCGGAACTCAAGACTTCCTGAGTTCACAAAACATTCCAGTTCAGCGTGTCAACAAAGTTCTCGAGGGCCGTCCACATATTGTCGATGCCCTTAAAAACGGCGAAGTGCATATGATCTTCAATACTACCGAGACAGCACAATCTATCTCCGACTCACGCTCGATCAGAACCACGGCCCTGCAGCAGAAGATACCCTGTATCACCACTATGTCAGGGGCCAGAGCAACTGTACGGGCTCTGGAAGTGCTGCAAAAAGAAACACTTGAAGTTTTGCCACTGCAAGACTACTATCAGTAGCCCAAAATCAGAGAGAGACCTGACGCCCGCATCCACGATGCGGGCATTTGCGTTCCCCTCGGAGCTTATTGAATCGACTATCAGACGAGAGAAAGAACTGACATGGACAAGTTCCCTATTACAAAGCAGGGATATGAGAAACTGGAAGCTGACATTAAGCACCTGAAATCTGTTGAACGGCCTGCAATAATTGAAGCAATTGCCGAAGCTCGCGCTCATGGCGATCTGTCAGAAAATGCAGAGTATCACTCCGCAAAAGAGCGCCAGGGTTGGATCGAGGGTCAGATCATGGAACTTGAAGACAAGTACACACGTGCTCAGGTAATCGACGTGGCAAAATTGTCTGGTGACAAGGTTGTCTTTGGGGCGACCGTGACAATCGCTGATGAGGACACGGACGAGGAAAAGACCTACCAGATTGTTAGCGACTTTGAAGCTGATCTTGATCTGGGTAGAATCTCGATTTCATCTCCAATTGCTCGCGCATTAATTGGAAAAGAAGAAGGGGATAGTGCCGAAGTCGCTGCCCCGGGCGGGGCACGATCTTACGAAGTTGTTGGTGTAACCTTCAAATAAACGAAGCTGGCGCTCAATATAAGTATTGTTGAGGATCTAGAGGCTCATTATTGCGCCGTATCTCGAAATGAAGGTGTGGGCCGGTAGCATTGCCGGTCGCGCCTACAAGACCAATTGTGGCACCGCTCCTGACGCGGGCACCTTCTCTTATAAAAAACTCCGAAAGATGCGCATATCTGGTCTGCCAACCATTTTGATGGTCGATAATTACAATTTTACCGTAACCACGCTGCGTTTCGATAGCAATCACTTCCCCAGCCGCCGATGCATGGATTGGCGTGCCAGTTGGCGCAGGAATATCGATACCGTGATGGATACGCCCGCCTTTCCCGCCGAGCCGGTCTTTGGTCAACGAAAAGCCTGAGTACACAGCCCCCTTCAGAGGTTCCTGAAAATCTGGTCTTTGAGCAAGGCGATCCGTGCTCGCACAACCCACAATACCAACAATGAGGAGAACTGCAGCGAGGAAGTGTTTCGATATCCTGTACATATACAGTTGCCCTAACAAACAAGCCTGAACCTTCTTCCAAGACTATCGTTAAAATTTGTCGGAAGCCAGCGTTTGCTGATAAGCAGTACCAATGAATATAATTACGCGTAAAACATGCTGGGTCATTAGTGATGGACGTGCCGGGATGGAAAATCAGGCGCTCGGTCTCGCAGAAGCTGTGAGCCGTGTTGTGCCGGTTGATATCAAAATCAAACGGATCAGCGCCAAATGGCCCTGGGGTTACCTGCCCTCATGGACCTGGGGACCAGACCCATTCAGGAAAGTTGGTTTAGCAACAGATGAGAGGGGGCAGGAAATAGATTTCAGCGGCATGCTCCCTGACCTATGGATAGCTTGCGGACGCCTCACCATACCCCTCTCTATCAAAGCCAAAGAATCCGGCGAGAGTTTCATTGTCCAAACCCAGGCCCCACGCTGTGACGCAGGAAAATTTGACCTTGTTATCCCTCCGCATCATGATCAATTAAGCGGCGAAACAGTTTTCTCCTTACATGGGTCCCCTAACCGTCTGCATGAAAAAAAGTTGTCTGATTACGCAGAAAAACTGCGTAAAGCACTGGACCTGCCCGCCTCAGCACATGTTGTCTCAGTACTCATCGGCGGTGACAGCAAGGCATACAAGCTCGATAAAGAGCACCTCCAAAAAATCATTCACGCTGTTCAGGCCCTTGCCAATAACGGTAGCCGGGTTCTCCTTACCACCTCCCGTCGAACGGGCGAACGTAATACCAAATTACTGCGCTCACAGCTCACCCATGAAAACATTTTTATCTGGAATGGCGAGCCAATTGGCGATCTGGCGAACCCTTATTTCGGATTACTCGGCATTGCCGACCACATTCTTGTGACGCAGGAGAGCACCAATATGATCGCAGAAGCGGCTTTCACTGGTAAGCCGGTTTCGCTTTTGCCTATGGCTGGAGAAAGTGAAAAGTTCGCTCGGTTTCATCGCGACCTTATTGACCTAGGCGCTATCCGGTCGCTGTCTTTACCTCTGCAAAATTGGACATATGAGCCCTTGCGAGAAACAGATCGGGCAGCACGCGAGATTGTGAGCCGTTGGCTCGGTTCCGACATGCTTCCCCCTCTTGAACCTGCCTCGACAAACAGTACATATGCGCCTTCGGTTCAACAAAATGAAAGCAGCACTGCCATGTCCGACGCCCCAGCCAGCAAACGCGCAAAGGTCCTTATTATTGGTTCAGGTGCCGCAGGTTACACGGCTGCTATTTATGCTGCACGGGCCATGCTGGAACCTGTCCTGATCAAAGGACTGCAGCCGGGCGGTCAGTTGACGATCACAACCGATGTCGAGAACTACCCCGGCTTTGCTGATGTCATCCAGGGACCATGGCTGATGGAGCAGATGGAGAAACAAGCTGCTCATGTTGGTACAGAGATGATTGCTGATATTATTACCGATGTTGATTTTACCGTCCGACCCTTCCGTTTAACTGGAGACAGTGGGACACAGTACACAGCAGATAGCGTCATTATTGCAACGGGCGCTCAGGCCAAGTGGCTTGGCTTACCTTCAGAGCAAAAATTTCAGGGCTTCGGCGTATCTGCCTGCGCAACCTGTGATGGCTTCTTTTACCGCGGCAAGGAAGTTGCTGTGGTTGGCGGGGGCAACACCGCAGTAGAGGAAGCTCTGTTTCTGACCAATTTTGCTTCCAAGGTAACGCTAATTCATCGTCGTGACAGCCTGAGGGCAGAGCGTATTCTACAAAACAGATTGCTGAATCACGAGAAAGTTGAAGTAATCTGGGATAGCGAAGTGGAGGAAGTTCTGGGAACGGAAGAGCCACTAGGCGTCACCGCTCTCAGACTAAAGAATGTAAAGACGGGAGAGCGGACAGATTTGCCTACGCATGGATTTTTTGTTGCGATCGGCCATGCGCCAGCGACTGAAGTTTTCACAAGCAAAGTCGACATGAAGGAGAATGGCTACGTCATTACCGCACCAGACTCTACGGCCACGAATATCCCGGGTGTTTTTGCCGCTGGCGATGTAACAGACGATATTTATCGACAGGCTGTGACCGCCGCTGGCATGGGATGTATGGCTGCCCTCGAAGCAGAAAAATTCATCGCCGAACAGGATAGCTGATTTAAGGTGCTGCTATTACATGCGCAATCATCGTGGAGCCTTCAAAGACTGCTCTGTCTTCAACATGGTTCTCATCAACGAAGACAAAATCAAATTCCCGATCCTCATCTACGTCCCGGTGAAGCATGACAATGAACATGTCCCCAGATGAAGGGGTAGGTTCGACTGAAATATCTACGTCGCTGTTGATGCCGTCCAGGATATAAGTATGACCGACATATATCTTACCGTCTGGTTTTCCATCCGTAAACGGATGCATTACTAACCAACCGTTACCCTTGATTTTGACTTCAGGGAAAGTAAAGCTTGCACCATCACGGATCATCCCTTCAGTGATAATCCAGTTACTCTCTCCATTGCCCATGGAAATCTCTGATTGCGCATAAGATTTCTCCTCAGAGACAGCCGGTTGAATGGCGACCGCATAACACGTTGTTGCCATGAGTATGGCACTTATCAATGAAAGCCTGTGCATCTTGACACTCCTCGTCCAGTATTTTCAGTACCTGTGAATTGAAACACATCAAAATGACTCTGACAATTTCCGAAGCATCCTGATAAAAATTTCCCGCTCTTGCTGACTTAATTCCCGTTCCATAGTGGTGGAAAAAGCCCGCACCTGCGCTGATATTGTCGCATATAGCTCTTCCCCTTTTGCAGAAAGAAACAGGTGGCTGATTCTGCCATCACTTGCAGAAGATTTCCGCACAACCAGCTTCAAGTCTATGAGCGTTTTTACCGCCCGGCTCACAATGCCTTTATCCA
>JALEGM010000271.1 GCA_022763145.1 Aquisalinus sp.
CAAGCGGTATTCATATGAGTGACTTTGCCATCGTCGTGCCTGTGGGCCATTATGACCCGAGACTGGCCACGGCTCTCAATTCCCTGCAAATGCAGGATGTGGCGATGAATGTTGTTTTAATGGATGCCTCTGCTGATCCGCGCACCACAGAGATTGCTGATAAGTTTGATGAACTTTTTTGGGAGCGTTGCCACGGGGCTGACGAAGGGCAGGCTGATGCTATCGGCAAAGGCTGGGAGGCTGCGCCGGGAAAATATGTTGGCTGGCTGAATGCTGATGATGCTCTTTTGCCGGGGGCTTTGAACAAGGTGCTGACTGCTTTTGAGACAGAGCAATCGACTCAGGTTGTCACCGGGCAAAGCACGATTGTCGATTCAGGCGAGCGCTTCACTGGTTTTCATCGGTCAGTAAAACCAGTGTCTCCGGATTTATTGCGCGGTAACACAATCTCGCAACCATCCTGTTTCGTGAGAAGAGAGGCTTTGCAAGCAGTTGGTGGTATTGACCGCACGTTGCATTACACCATGGATTGGGATTTATGGATCAGGCTTTACGAAGCAGGAGTTTCTTTCCATCATATTGACGCACCCCTGTCCCGTGTTCTGATGGGGGCTGAGACCAAGACCGCTGAGTTCACACGAAAACGGCGCAGTGAAATATGGAAGCTTGTTCGGCGCAACCATTCACGTTTTACTGCCCTCAAGACAACGGCAGGGTTTCTGCTTGAACATCTCAAGGCGGCTTCCCCTGTGATAACCCCTCTCATATCCAGGCTGTTTCCCGTTGCAGACGATAGGTTGTATTTTGAGGCCAGTCACTGTGAAACAGTGCCATTGCTTAACCTTGCTCAGGACAAGCCCGAAAGCATAATTATCCAGTGGCAGTCACTAACATCGGATGCGAAAGTAGAATATGCCGTAAACGGAATTACGTGTCCGGTCCAGCAGGCGCACACTGAACACAGAATCAGTTTGCGTCAGGATATATCCATGAACGCGGTATTAGAACTGGAAATCCGGTGTGCGCTCGGGAAGGCTCAATTGGGCTGGTTAAAACTCCAATAAAGGCATTCGCAGCAGGACGACGTCAGCGCTCAGCCCAATTACCTTCATTTTCAACGAACCACTTATAAGCATTTTGCAAGCCATCAATCAGCGATATGGAGGGAGTCCAGCCAAGGCCTCTTATTTTGTCGGCGCTCATCAGTTTTCGAGGCGTGCCGTCCGGTTTAGTGGTATCTTTCGTCAAGTCACCCTCGAAACCAACAACATGCATGACATTTCTGGCCAGTTCTTCAATGGTCAGGTCTTCGCCTGATCCGACATTGATATGCTCCGCATCAGAATAAGTTTTCATCAGATGCACGAGCGCATCCGCCAGGTCATCTACATGCAAGAACTCACGACGCGGTGTCCCAGTGCCCCATATTTCCATTGAGGCAGCTTTATTTTTCTTCGCTTCATGTGCCTTGCGGATCAGCGCGGGGATGACATGACTGTTCTGCGGGTGAAAATTATCTCCCGGACCATAGAGGTTCGTTGGCATGGCCGAAATAAAATCTGCACCATACTGACGACGATAGGCCTGACACAACTTGATACCTGAAATCTTGGCGATAGCGTACCATTCATTTGTGGGTTCTAGAGAACTGGTAAGTAGCTGATCTTCGGTAATTGGTTGCGGCGCAAACTTTGGGTAGATGCAACTTGATCCCAAAAACATCAGTTTTTCAACGCCAGACCTGTAACTAGCTTCAATGATGTTGCTGGTAATCATCAGATTATCATACAGAAATTCAGCTGGATACGTATCATTAGCGACAATACCACCGACTTTGGCCGCGGATATGAACACCGCATCAGGCTTATTGGTGGCAATCCATTCCTCAACTTCTTGTTGTCGGCGCAGGTCAACTTCTTCTCGTGTGGCTGTCAGGATATCGCCGCATCCTTCCGAACTAAGGCGCCTGACAAGCGCCCCACCAACCATGCCTCTATGGCCTGTAACCCAGACTTTTTTGCCGCTTAGGGAGTAAAAATCCTGCATTGAAACTGCCTGTTTTCCTAGTTAGTCATCAATACGTCGTGTGCGCCATGTTTCTTGCGCGACGACCTCGAGATCGGATTCGACCATCTCGTGTACAAGCTGCTCGAAACTGACCTTGTGTGTCCAGCCCAATTTCTCTTTTGCTTTTGCCGGATTACCTAAAAGCTGCTCAACTTCCGCCGGTCGGAAATAGCGTGGGTCAATCACGATCAGTTCCTTGCCCGTGGCGGCATCGAAACCTTTTTCGTTGACGCCGTTGCCCTGCCAGTCAATTTTCTTGTCTACTTTAGCAAAGGCGAGTTCGACAAATTTGCGGACGGAGTGCATCTCACCAGTTGCAAGGACGTAGTCATCCGGCTGGTCCTGCTGCATCATCAGCCACATGCCTTCAACATAATCCTTCGCATGACCCCAGTCACGCTGCGCATCAAGGTTACCGAGATAAATCTTGTCCTGAAAACCCAGCTCGATCGCAGCCACGGCCCGCGTGATTTTGCGTGTCACAAAAGTCTCGCCGCGCAACGGGCTTTCGTGGTTGAAAAGGATGCCGTTCGAGGCATGCATGTTATAAGCCTCACGATAGTTTACCGTAATCCAGTAGGAATAGAGTTTTGCCGCAGCGTATGGACTGCGCGGGTAGAAGGGCGTCGTCTCACTTTGTGGGACTTCCTGCACCTTGCCATAGAGCTCTGACGTAGACGCTTGGTAAAATCGAACAGTATCTTCCATACCCAGGATGCGGATCGCCTCCAGCAACCGAAGTGTGCCAACTGCATCCGCATTGGCGGTATATTCCGGCGTATCGAATGACACTTGTACGTGGCTTTGTGCACCAAGATTATAAATCTCGTCAGGCTGGATACTCTGAACAATGCGAATCAAATTGGTTGAGTCAGTCAAATCACCATAGTGTAGAAAAAAGTTAGCATCATCGACATGCGGATCCTTGTAAATTGGGTCGATCCGGCTGGTATTGAAAGAAGAGGAGCGACGCTTGATGCCGTGAACCTCGTAGCCTTTCTCCAAGAGTAGTCTGGATAGGTAGGCGCCGTCCTGTCCGGTAACGCCAGTGATAAGTGCTTTTTTTTGTGACATCTTATTTTCCCAAGTAATTTTGAACGTCTGGGGGCCTCTGAGCCTGTCGTAAGAGCCCGTCTAACGAATGAGGGATGGGCTGGCAAATGCTAATGCGACAGATATCCAATCGCTACGCAGCGCTGAAAATCGAGCCACAATAACCCAATACTACCCACAAGTCAGAACGAGTTCCTGTACATCCTGAAGCGTAACCTTTAAGTGGTGATAAGATCTAATCTCACAAAGGATCTTCGTGACCAAACCCGACATCAGTATCGTTTTCCGGGCTCTGAATGAGGAAAAATGGTTCGATCAGGCCTTGTCAGCCTGTCGCGACCAGAAGCTGGATGGGCTAAGCTACGAGATTGTGCTGATCGATTCCGGTTCAACCGACAAAACCATTGAAATTGCCGAGCAGCACGGGTGCCGGATTACGCATATTGCAAAAAGTGAGTTCTCATTTGGACGGTCTTTGAATCGTGGCTGTTCCTTTGCGCAGGGACAATTTCTGGTTTTCATCTCTGCTCACTGCATTCCGACACATGATAAGTGGCTTCAGGACTTGGTTCAGCCGCTTGTAGATGGCCATGCCACTTACAGTTATGGTCGTCAGGTGGGGCACGCGGTATCGAAGTTTTCCGAGCACCGGTTGTTCAATAAATATTTTCCAGAAGGGGACGCGATCCCGCAGGAAGGATTCTTCTGTAACAATGCCAACGCAGCCATTCTGCGTGAGGTTTGGGAACAACATCCCTTTGATGAGGAGGTAACCGGCCTTGAAGATATGGTGCTGGCAAAGCAACTGCACCGGTTGGGGCATAAAATTGCTTATGTGGGTTCAGCACCCGTGACGCATATTCACGAGGAAACCCATAAGCAGACACAGAACCGGTACTATCGCGAAGCGCTGGTGCTTCGGGATATCATGCCGGAAGTGCATTTCTCGTTGTTAGACTTTGCGCGTTTTTTTGCAGTTGGCACTGTGCTCGACCTGCGTGCAGCCTTGAAAGAGAAAAAATTATTCTCCCATGCGTCTGAAATTGTTGCATTCCGCTTCGCGCAGTACTGGGGTACGTATAAGGGCCATAATGAGCACCGCAAACTCTCCCGCGAGCAGAAAGAACGTTATTACTATCCGGCGCAGGACAAGGCATTGCAGAAGCCGGAGGCGACGGATAAAGAAGCTTCAAGGCTCAATAATAAAGCGTATAATCGCACCTGAACCGCCCTGACCAAAAACCCTGAAATACCCATGACCTTCCAGAACAAAACTCTTACGGCCCTGTTGCCCATGAAAGCGCACAGTGCACGTGTAACCTCCAAAAACTTTCGGGATATTGCCGGAAAGCCCCTGTTTCGCTGGATTTTGGATACCATGCTATCGGTCGAAGCCATTGACCGGATTGTGATCAATACCGACGCGCGGGACATCCTTGCAGATAATGGTCTGGAGGATGGTGACAGCGCGGGACGTGTGGTCATTCGTGACAGGAAGCCTGAAATCTGTGGTGATTTTGTTTCCATGAATCTCGTGCTGGAAGATGATGTAAAAAATCAGCCATCTGACTATTACTTTATGACCCACACAACAAATCCCTTACTTTCCGCAGAGACGATTGGAGAGATGCTGGAGGCCTATGTTGCGGCGCAGGAAGCTGGGGTAGCTGACAGCCTGTTCACAGTAAACCGGCATCAAACAAGGTTTTATACGCCTGAGGGTCAGCCGATAAACCATGACCCGGCGAACCTCATTCGTACACAGGACCTACCGCCTTATCTTGAGGAAAATTCTGTTGGGTATCTGTTCACGGCAGAGAGTTTCGCCAGAACAGGCGCTAGGATAGGTGAAAAGCCAATCATGC
>JALEGM010000272.1 GCA_022763145.1 Aquisalinus sp.
CGATGGAAGAGTTGGTCGATGCTGGCCTCGTTAAGCACATAGGTATCTGTAATTACAATTCAGCCCTGCTGCATGATCTTATGGCTTACGCTCGCATCAAGCCCAGTGCTTTGCAGATCGAAAGCCACCCCTATCTGACACAGGAAAAACTGATCCGTCTGGCCGGGGATTATGGCCTTGAAGTAACGGCGTTTTCACCGCTTGGCGCCTCTTCTTACCTGGAGCTTGGCATGGCTGCCGACCAGGATATGGTGCTGACGAATAAGGTGATCAACGAGATAGCGGACCGTCATGGCAAAACGCCTGCTCAGATTGTTTTGCGATGGGGTATTCAGCGCGGTACATCAGTCATTCCCAAGGCAACACAAGTTCCACATATGGAAGAAAACCTTGCTGCCAGGGATCTGGAATTGTCAGCCGAAGAGATGGAACAGATTTCTGCGCTGAATAAAAACCGCCGCTTCAATGATCCGGGTGTCTTCTGTGAGCAGGCTTTCGGTCGCTTCCACCCGATTTATGACTAATGGGAGATAACTCATGACAGACAAAGCATTGGATATTCAGGAGTGGCATGGTGCGGCTTTCCCGGCCATTTTTGGCGAGACACAAGGTGGACAATCGCTTGCTGAAACCATGACAGCAAACAAGTCAGCTGTGACTGAGCAAGTTGAGCAGGTCGGGGCGGTCTTGTTTCGAGGTTATGATGTCCAGTCTGTCGAGGACTTCGACAAGGCTGTTGAAGCCTATGGCGCAAAGAATTTTCCGTATAAGGAGTCACTTTCCAATGCGGTGCGCGTAAATCTTACTGAGCGGGTGTTTACCGCTAATGAGGCACCGCCTCATATTTCGATTTTCCTGCATCACGAAATGGCACAGACGCCGATTTATCCGTCCAAACTGTTTTTTTACTGTGATATTGCCGCAGAAGAAGGTGGTGCAACGCCTTTATGTCGGTCGGATGTTTTGTTGGAGCAACTTGCTGAAAAAGCGCCAGAGTTTGTGCAAGCACTGGAAGCCAAGGGCGTCAAATACAAAACTGTGATGCCCCCGAATGATGATGCCCAGTCAGGTCTTGGCCGCAGTTGGCGCAGCACACTGACCGCTGAAACAAAAGAAGAGGCAGAAGCGCGCCTTCGCCAGCTTGAGTATAGCTGGGAGTGGCAGGAGGGCGATGTGCTGGTTGTCACAACACCTAGGCTGGATGCCGTGAAGACCCTCGCAGATGGTCGAAAAGTGTTCTTTAATCAGCTGATTGCTGCGTTTCGTGGTTGGAAAGACGAGCGCAATGACCCGTCAAAATCCATCACGTTCGGGGATGGCAGTAGGATTGATCCTGATGATATGGCGATCGCCATTCAGTTGGCGGACGAATTATCATTTGATATGAATTGGCAAAAAGGCGATGTTGTTCTCGTTGACAACTATATCGTAATGCATGGTCGCAGACCCTTTGAAGGCAAGCGGCGCGTCCTAGCTTCTTTGATAGCTTAATCTTTAAGCAGACAAAATATCGTCAGTTAGATTTTATCAAATATGGTGCCGGTTCGTGTGGCCGGTGACGAGGACTGGATGGGGTAACATAACCAAATGTCCTAAAATATTCACGTGTCAGCCTCTTTCTTTCTTCATGCATCCTGCTAATTTTACGTGAGGAGAGTTGTTTCCCGTGCGCGGGAAAAAGGGGTTTTACCAGTGTCCTTCAAGGCGGGATCCAGAACGCGTGAACCAGATAGCGCATTTGCGCAACTTAAGACGGACCTTTCAGGATTTTCCGCCGCTCCAGTGAATTCATTTAATGTGAAGACTGGGCCGTATGAGCAGACAACCGATCAGTTCACCCCAAAACTGAAGCCGCCTCAGAAACCGCCAAAGCCAGACGGGCCACTGATGAAGGTCTGGAAAGCATTTGAGCGTTTTTGTCGTACTGTGATTGCCTCTTTTTACACCACGCTGGTGATCCTGTTGATCAGTACCATTGGTGTGGTGATCGCGATGTTCTTGACTGGCGAAGACATGCGGCAAGTGTTTGCGGCGTTGCCTGGGCTGGTTCTGCGCGCCGGGCTTATCGTCTTTTATCTGTTACTGCTTTTCAGTGTGACCGGTCTGACGCGGAGACTACGAAATCTCATTCTGGGGGATCCCTCCAAAGCCAAACCGGCTGACGGTTTTGTCCCGTCCGTCAATCAGTTGCATTTTGGCCAGCTGGACGTAATGCACACCTTCAATGACGAGGAGGACTGCCTGCATATCCTCAATGAGCGCTCTTTCGTGCTCAGCCGTATTGATTTCTCTTTTATCAAAGCAATTGATGTTCTGGACTCACCGCCTGCGCGTCAGGCTGCCCAGCCGGGAAAATACTGGTACGGTCATTTTGATACACCACCCCTGCGTATCACGCTGAAAGACCCTCAAAGCACGTTCTTTCTTATTGCCGGGTCCCAGTTTGAGCGATTGCGCATGGATGGCAAGGATAAGCCGCCTGCCACTGACCCGGCAATGCGCAAGGAAAGCCGGGATCGTGCTTACCGGTTCGCAGAAAAGCTGGCCGCCAGATGTGGTCTTTCAGTCGGTAACCCCTAAGAGCAGCCGACTGCAGCACCAACTGCTGCCCGTCCTTGCATCCGGTCCCTCACGCCGAATAATCATAGAGCATAATAGCCGTCGCACTGGCAGGAGGAGACAGGACATATGCAAGCGATCAAACCCGAAGAACTGAAAGCCAAAATCGGCCA
>JALEGM010000273.1 GCA_022763145.1 Aquisalinus sp.
GCAGAGTGAAACAGATTTCCAGCGAAAGATTCTATGCCTTCAATCTCCGGCATGATGGGCGTTGCCAACGGCCCTGCAGCAGCGATGACGTATCGCGCCTTTAGGGTCTTGCCATCATCTGTTTGTACGGACCATATCTGCGCAACCTCATCATAAGTGAGCCTCGATACAGTCCTGTTATACTGAATGTATTTTTCAAGCCCGTGTTTGGTTACAACATCCTTGATATAAGCAAGCAACTCAGGCTGATTGGCAAAAAGTTTTGACCAGTCCGGCTTCTGTTCGAATGAAAACGAGTAGACGTGTGCGGGCACATCACAGGCGCAGCCAGGATAAGTATTCGCGGCCCAGGTGCCGCCCAACTCATCTGCACGTTCGTAAATAATAAAATCTTTTTGCCCTGCTTCCTGCAGACGATAAGCCATCGCCAGTCCGGAAAAGCCAGCTCCTATAATCAGATACTCTGTGTCAGGCATAACTCAATCCGAGAACCTAATTATTCCATTGCGCGAGCCGTCCGGCCCTAATATCAAGCCCGACTGCATCACGAACTTAATGGCTTTATTTTTCTTCGCCAGCAGCGTTTACACATCAGCCAGCAGGATAACTAGCCACAAAGAACAAAATGGGAACGCGCGGGACTCTTTTCAAGGGGTGGGTAATCAAAACTTCCATTACTCTTATAGAGGAAATGAGTGCGAGACTCTCGTTCCACAATCTCGACTTCGCTTCCGCTCAGTCTCAATAGGAACTCGGTCATTTGCTGCAGCCCCTGCCGGGGCATCAATTACGCTAAAATCAGTCCACTGGACTGATTTTTTCAGCGAATCTGAACCGGAAATAGATGGTGGGCGATGAGAGACTCGAACTCCCGGCATCTTCGGTGTAAACGAAGCGCTCTACCAACTGAGCTAATCGCCCTTATTTCAATGCGATGAAGTTATATGCGTTGAAACAGACTGCTCTGTTAGCGCAGCAAAATCACATGTTCAAGAATTTGCTGCGCCACTAACGTAATTTTTTTGTCTTAATTAAGAGCGTCTTTCAGCCCCTTGCCAGCGGAAAACTTTGGCTGGATGGAAGCGGGAATCTTGATGGTCTCGCCAGTACGCGGATTACGACCATCGCGTGCTTTACGCTTGGCTGCAGAAAAAGTGCCGAAGCCAACCAGACGGACTTCATCACCATTTTTGAGTGCTTCTGTGATGGCATCAAAAACGGCATCAACTGCGCTGCCAGCATCAGTTTTGCTCATATCTGCTAGATCGGCCACGCGATCAATAAATTCACTCTTGTTCATTGGCTTCCCCTTTCTCGTGGAAGGTTTCTTATTAGCGACCCCAGTATGTCCGGACAGGGTGATCCGTCAAATCGCTGTTAACGATATAGTGGAAAAATATCAGGACTGATTCTCAACCTACTGTAATTTATAGACTTTTTCAATCATGCGCGCGAAGAGTGCGCCACTTCTCCCCCTCATGCTCTATGCATTTTTCGATCAAAATGCGCCAAACCGGCTCAGCGATTCGCGGCGAGAGACCCTTTTCTTTCGCCTCTACGAGAACATTCTCAACAACTTGCTCAATCCGCCAGGGTACGCGCACATCAGACTCAGCCGGTTTGATGCGCGCAGCTGCTTCCATATAGCCCTGTCGTGTGACCAGTAATTCTACAAGCTGCCGGTCCAGGTCATCTACTCCGGCACGAACTTGTTCCATGGTATCACAGGCTTCAGGTGCCAGTATTTTATTTTCTTCGCCTTTACTCATGGCGGCCTGATACATGATCTTTCCCCTCGCCTCAAACAAACAAAAACCGGCCTGAGTTTTTTCTCAGACCGGTCTATTTGTTAGTGTGTCATGACAGAACCAGGATCGTCCTTGCCACCAGCTGCTGCGGCGGCTTTGAGGAGCTCCTCTTCCTCGTTCCATTCAATCGGTGTCAGCTCGCCCGTAAGAGCATGTTGCAGCACTTCATCAACTGTGGTGACGGGAATGACCTCGAGTGAATCGAGCACATTCTGCGGAATATCCGCCAAGTCTTTCTCGTTTTCTTCCGGGATCAGCACAGTTTTTGTGCCAGCCCGGAGTGCCGCAAGTAGTTTCTCTTTCAAACCACCAATCGCCAGGACGCGACCGCGAAGAGATATCTCGCCCGTCATGGCAATATCTTTCCGGATCGGGATGCCTGTCAGCACAGAGACAATAGCTGTTGCCATCGCCACGCCTGCAGACGGCCCGTCTTTTGGCGTTGCCCCTTCGGGCACGTGAATGTGGATGTCAGTTTTGTCAAAGACAGGTGGCTTGACGCCAAACTCCGTCGCTCGCGAACGCACATAGGAAGCCGCTGCTGAAACTGACTCCTTCATCACATCTTTCAGGTTGCCTGTCGGGGTCATCTTGCCCTTACCGGGCATTTTGACAGCTTCAATTTTCAGAATATCACCACCGACAGATGTCCAGGCAAGGCCTGTCACAACACCGACAAGATCATCGCCATCCAATTCACCAAAACGATATTTCAGCACACCTGCATATTCACTGAGGTTATCCTCAGTCAATGCAACCTTCTCGGCACCGCGCTGTTCAATCTCACGCACTGCCTTGCGGATCAGATTGGCCAATTCGCGCTCAAGATTACGCACACCTGCTTCGCGTGTGTAATTGCGAATGAGCCCCACCAGGCCTTCGTCTGTGATTTCCCATTCCTTCTCCGTCATGCCGTGATTTTCAAGCTGCTTTGGAATCAGGTGGCGACGGGAAATTTCTTTTTTCTCGTCTTCCGTATATCCAGGGATACGGATGATTTCCATCCTGTCCAACAGAGGTTGCGGCATATCGAGTGAGTTGGCCGTTGTGACAAACATCACATCTGACAGATCATAATCCACTTCCAGATAATGATCGGCAAAGGTCGCATTCTGCTCAGGATCAAGAACCTCAAGCAATGCTGAGGCCGGATCACCGCGGAAGTCACGGCCCATCTTGTCGATCTCATCCATCAAGAACAGCGGATTGCTTTTCTTGGTCTTCTTCATGGACTGGATAATCTTGCCGGGCATAGAGCCGATATACGTTCTGCGATGGCCGCGGATTTCCGCCTCATCGCGTACACCGCCTAATGAAATCCGCACAAACTCCCGTCCGGTTGATTTCGCAATAGATTTACCAAGAGACGTTTTACCAACGCCTGGAGGACCAACCAAGCAGAGGATCGGGCCTTTCAGCTTGTTCGTACGCTTTTGCACCGCAAGATACTCGATGATCCGCTCCTTGACCTTTTCGAGGCCGTAGTGATCCGTATCGAGAATTTCTTCGGCCTTTTCGAGATTATTCTTGAGCTTGCTCTTGCTGCCCCACGGGATCGACAGGATCCAGTCGAGGTAATTGCGGACAACCGTTGACTCAGCAGACATTGGCGACATCTGGCGAAGCTTTTTCAGTTCGCCTTCGGCTTTTGTCTTTGCTTCCTTTGAAAGCTTTGTCTTGCCGATTTTCTCTTCCAGTTCAGTCAACTCATCCCGAGCTTCGTCGTTATCGCCGAGTTCCTTCTGGATCGCCTTCATTTGTTCGTTGAGATAATACTCGCGTTGGGTCTTCTCCATCTGGCGCTTGACCCGGTTGCGGATTTTTTTCTCAACCTGCAGGACGCTCATCTCACCTTCCATGAGGGAGTAAACAGCCTCCAGACGGTCTGTCACTTTGATGACTTCCAGCAACTCCTGCTTTTCGGAAATCTTGATGTTGAGGTGGGAAGCAACCGTGTCTGCCAGTTTCGAGGCTTCATCAATCTGGCCTACCGCAACGATAACTTCTGGTGAGACACGCTTGTTAAGCTTCACATAGGACTCGAACTGCGTGTTGACGGAACGGGCCAGCGCTTCAATCTCTGCTGGCTCTGCTTCTTCTTCTTCCAGCAGCATTGCTTCTGCTTCGAAGAATGTTTCGTTCTCCAGATATTTCACAATCGTGGCACGCTGGGCACCTTCGACGAGCACTTTCACCGTGCCATCAGGAAGTTTCAGGAGTTGCAGGACTTTGGCAACGACACCAACGCTGTAAATATCTTCAGGATTTGGATCGTCATTGCTGGCGTCTTTTTGAGCAACCAGCAGAATTTCCTTATCATCCGTCATCACGTTTTCGAGCGCTTTGACAGATTTCTCCCGGCCCACAAACAGCGGGACGATCATGTGCGGAAACACGACGATGTCACGCAAGGGCAAAACAGGATAGGCTCTTAAATCAGACATAAAAACTCCTAGCGGCAGTTATTGAAGTGCCGGGCCTTCTAAAGAAGCACCACGGCAGTGTGGTCAGTGTTGCCGGAGGGCGCAAACAGCTTTTTCGAACCTGTGGAAAAGGCCTGCCGATACAAAGCGCCCGGGCTGAGAATGATGTGGGGGCAGGATTAACGATTTCAAGTTCTGAATTTGTGACAGTCTTTATATGAAAAGACACGCTCGAAAGAGCGTGTCCCATCAACTTTATCTCGCAGTCAACTTCAGGCGCTGGCGTCGACTTCTGCTGTCGGGGCCGCCTTGCCCTCTTTGGAGTAGATGCTGAGCGGCTGGGCGTTGCCTTCGACAACTTCCTTATTAATGACGATCTCCTCAACACCTTCCAGCGTCGGTAGATCGAACATTGTGTCCAGCAGGAAGCCTTCCATAATGGAGCGCAAGCCACGAGCGCCTGTCTTGCGCTTGATCGCCTTTTGCGCAACCGCTGCCAGGGCTTCATCACTGAAGGTCAGCTTCACGTCTTCCATCTCAAAGAGGCGCTGATACTGTTTGACCAGGGCGTTCTTCGGAGAGGTCAGAATTTGGACCAGAGCATCTTCGTCGAGATCTTCCAATGTCGCCAGAACCGGCAGGCGGCCAACAAATTCAGGGATCAGACCGAATTTCAGGAGATCTTCCGGCTCCACTTCGCGCAGGATATCTCCAACACGACGATCATCTAGCTCTTTAACCTCGGCCTCGAAGCCGATAGAGGCGCCCTCGCCGCGATTGGCAATAACCTTGTCGAGGCCAGCGAATGCGCCGCCCACGATGAACAGGATGTTCGTCGTGTCGACTTGCAGGAACTCCTGCTGAGGATGCTTGCGCCCGCCCTGTGGTGGCACAGATGCAACAGTGCCTTCCATGATCTTGAGGAGTGCTTGCTGAACGCCCTCGCCGGACACATCACGCGTGATCGACGGGTTGTCAGACTTGCGGGAAATCTTGTCGATCTCGTCGATATAAACGATACCGCGCTGGGCGCGCTCGACGTTATAGTCAGCTGCCTGAAGCAATTTCAGAACGATGTTTTCGACGTCCTCACCGACATAACCGGCCTCTGTCAGTGTCGTCGCATCGGCCATGGTGAATGGCACATCCAGGATGCGCGCCAGTGTCTGGGCAAGAAGCGTCTTACCTGTACCGGTGGGGCCGATCAGCATGATGTTCGACTTGGCCAGTTCCACATCATTATTTTTTGTCGCGTGATTGAGACGCTTGAAGTGGTTGTGCACCGCAACCGACAAAACGCGCTTGGCGTGCGCTTGGCCAATCACGTAGTCATTCAACACATTCATGATGTGCTGCGGCGATGGCACACCCTCACCGGACTTGACGAGCGAGGATTTGCTCTCCTCGCGAATGATGTCCATGCAAAGTTCGACGCATTCATCGCAGATAAAGACCGTTGGCCCGGCAATCAGCTTTCGCACCTCGTGCTGGCTCTTGCCGCAGAATGAGCAATAAAGCGTATTCTTGTTATCGCCGCCGCCGTTATTACCGCCTGAATTTTTGCCGCCTACTTTGCTCATTGGCCGCTCCTGTATCTACGCTTTACCCTCAATGACACAAAATCTGCATGATTAGTGCCAGA
>JALEGM010000274.1 GCA_022763145.1 Aquisalinus sp.
GGTCCCACCATTGATTTAAGCTATGGCGAGCGCGTATGTGCTTGTCATGTGAAAAATACGTGAGACCACGAGGAAATACACGTGAAAATACTGCTTATCGGCAGCGGGGGCCGCGAACATGCGCTTGCCTGGAAAATCTCCCAAAGCCCTCTCCTGACAGAACTACACTGCGCACCCGGCAATCCGGGCACCGCAGCGCTGGGCACCAACGTACCGCTCACGGACACAGATATTGATGGGATCATGGATTACGCTTCGAAAAAGGCAATTGATCTCGTTGTAGTCGGTCCAGAGGCACCGCTTGCAATGGGGCTTGCAGACGACCTCAACAAGGCAGGCATTCCCTGCTTCGGGCCTTCACAGGAAGCAGCCCAGATTGAGTCCTCCAAGGGATACCTCAAGGACCTGTGCGCCGAGCACAGCATTCCGACAGCCGCCTATGGCCGGTTCAATGACGAGACAAACGCAAAAGCCTTTCTCACCACCATGTCTGCCCCTTACGTCATCAAGGCGGATGGTCTGGCAGCTGGTAAGGGCGTGATTATCGCGGAAACCTCGCCCGAAGCAGAGACAGCGATTGACGAGATGCTCGGCGGGCGCTTCGGCGAAGCTGGCGCAGAAATCGTCATTGAGGAGTTTCTGCCTGGCGAAGAGGCCAGCTTTTTTGCCATTACAGATGGCATCCACATTGTACCGATGATTGGCGCGCAGGACCACAAACGCGCTTTTGACGGTGATACAGGACCAAATACTGGCGGTATGGGAGCCTACTCCCCCGCTCCGGTCTTCACGCACGACATTCAGCAACAGGTGATGAGCCAGATCATCGAGCCGACCGTGAAAGCTCTGGCTGCACGCGGCACGCCATATTGTGGTGTTTTATATGCTGGCCTGATGGTCGGCCCGGACGGCCCCAAGCTGATTGAGTATAATGCACGCTTTGGAGACCCGGAATGCCAGGTCATGATGCGCCGGATGCAAAGTGACATCGTGCCAGTTCTGATGAGTGCGGCTACACGGAAGCTGAACGGCCAGTCCTTTCAGTGGACAGATGAAGCCGTTGCCTTGGTCGTTCTCGCCAATCAGGGATACCCTGGCGCCTATGAGAAGGGCTCTGTGATCAGAGGCGTTGAGGAAGCTGCCGCCCTGAGTGATGTGGAAATATTCCATGCCGGAACAGCTATCGCAGATGGTAAATTGACAGCTACAGGTGGGCGCGTTCTGAATATTACAGCCACTGGCAAAACAGGACGTGAAGCGATCCGTCAGGCTTATGTCGCCGTGGACAGGATCGATTGGCCAGAAGGATTTTGTCGCCAAGATATCGGCTGGCGGATGCTGGAGCGGGATAACACATGACCTTCACCGTCGCCGCACTCTACAAGTTCATTTCCCTGCCAACTTTTGCAGATATACAGGCGCCGCTACAGCGGATCTGTGAAGAAGCTCAAGTGATGGGCACGTTACTATTAGCTGATGAGGGGATCAACGGGACGATCGCCGGAACACAGGACGGCATCGACAAAGTGCTCGGCTGGATCAGCACACATCCGCTGATCGGCGAAGTCGAAGCAAAGTTCTCCTATACGGACGAGCAGCCCTTCCTGCGCATGAAAGTCCGTCTCAAGAAAGAGATCGTTGCCCTTGGTGCAGGGCGCGTTGACCCGAATGAGCAGGTCGGAACATATATCGAGCCGGAAGACTGGAATGACCTGATTACACAGGATGACCTCATTCTGATTGATACACGCAATGATTATGAAGTTGCTATCGGCACTTTCGAGAACGCTCTGGACCCGAAGACGACGACTTTCCGAGAGTTTCCGGCCTATGTTGAAAAACTGAAACAGGAATTGCCAGACGGCCAAAAACCCAAAGTGGCCATGTTCTGTACGGGCGGCATCCGTTGCGAGAAAGCCTCCTCCTACATGCTGCGTGAAGGCTTCGACGAAGTATATCACTTGAAAGGCGGTATCCTGAAGTACCTTGAGAAAATTCCGGAAGCAGAAACCAAATGGCAGGGAAACTGCTTTGTTTTTGATAACCGTGTCTCGGTCAAACATGGGCTGGAAGTTGGTGACTATGACATGTGCCACGCCTGCCGGATGCCAATAAGCGCCAACGATAAACACTCAGAACATTATCGGCCTGGCGTCTCCTGTCCGCATTGTATTGGTACGCGGAGCAATGAAGACATCGCGCGGTTTGAGGAACGCCAGAAGCAGATGGAACTCGCGCGCCAGCGGGGAGAGGCACATATTGGCGCTGCTGCGAGAAGAGAAAAAGCATGAGCGGCAAACCCATCCTCTATTCTTTCCGCCGCTGCCCATACGCGATGCGTGCGCGACTTGCCATTGCTGCCAGTGGTATTGAAACCGAACTGCGGGAAGTTGTGCTGCGTGATAAACCACAAAGCATGATCGAGGCGTCGCCTAAGGCAACCGTGCCGGTACTCGTTCTGCCTGGTGGCGAGGTACTGGAAGAAAGCATAGACGTCATATTCTGGGCCCTGCAGCAACATGACCCTGATAACTGGCTTTTGCCTTGGCATGAAGCGCGTGATGACCTCATGGCGCTGATTATGGAAAACGATTTGCCGTTCAAACAGTTTCTGGACCGTTATAAGTATCCCGGACGCTATCCGGAGGAGAACATCAACCCGGAAAACCAGCGCGCATCTGCTCTGGAAATACTCACAAAATGGAATGAGCGTTTATCCAAGACGGGCTGGCTTTATGGCGACCAGCGCAGTGTCGCTGACATCGCCCTGCAGCCTTTTGTCAGGCAGTTCGCACATGTGGACCGAGAATGGTTCTTTGCCCAGACTATTCCGCACGTACAATCATGGCTGGAGGATTTCCTCGCCTGGGAAGGCTTTATCACTATCATGACCAAATACGATCAATGGCGGGAGGGAGATGAAGGCATCCCCTTCCCTGCCTAAACACAGCGCTCTTCTCAGGCAGCGTCCTCTTTCAAATTCCAGTCCGGACGAACGAAATGGCACGTGTAGCCATTCGGATATTTTTCAAGGTAGTCCTGATGAAAGTCCTCGGCTTCCCAAAACGCTCCAGCTTCCACCACTTCCGTCACGACTTTACCTGGCCATTTACCAGACTGGTTGACAGCATCAATGACAGCAAAAGCTGTCTCGCGTTGACTATCATCCGTATAGAAAATGGCAGAACGATATTGTGAACCACGGTCATTACCCTGGCGGTTCTCGGTTGTCGGATCATGAATCTGAAAAAACCATTCCAGGACTTTGCGATAAGATACGACAGCGGGATCAAAATTGATCTCAATCGCTTCTGCGTGCCCAGTCTTGCCAGTTTTCACCTGATCGTATGTGGCTTTATCTACATGTCCGCCCGTGTAACCGACACGTGTTGCCTCAACGCCCTGCACTTTACGCAGTAAATCCTGCATACCCCAGAAGCACCCTCCAGCCAGCACTGCACGCTCTGTCATATCAACATCCTTTCTTCCAAGGATCATATCTAATGACGGAACGTACAACGTCAATTGTTCAGTAAGCATTCTCAGGAAGTAACTTAATTGTGACTTCGATTTTGGGCGCTGATTTCTACTTCAGATAGCAAATGGTATTGGCGTGCAATCCATCTTGCCCGCGATAAACTCAAACTCTCGGTATTTGCTGACTCTTTCTTAGATAGTCTTTCCATCAGGCCCTTCTTGAGAAGTTTCAAGTAAACTTGAGAAATTTCCCCAACTGAAAATGTTCTCTTATTTTCGATCAGGAAAATTAGCCTTTCATGCTCAGAGCCTGTCAAACCTAATTGAGATAAGTCAGGCCATTCCTCTTCTAATAAACTTTTAATTCGCTTACGAATATACTTTGACTCAATCATAACTTGCTCACGCAGAACAAGGTTTAGTCAACTCCAACAGATCTCCCTATACTGCAATAGGATGAGAGTGAGCCATTAAAGTGTAGCTGCAATGGCATTTTGGACGGTAAAATATCTCCAGCGCATATGAGCATAGTCCTTTTGATAGTATATGATTGTCTATTGCCGGGTGTGATCGGCGCAATTATCTTAGTCTAGCTTGGAAAGAAGTTCAGACCATGCCGTCCCATGGCCATCAAAACGATCTCACTCCGATCCATCAGGTGATCACCCAGTCTGTGACGGCTGTTCTCGGCCCGACCAACACTGGCAAGACTCACTACGCGCTTGAGCGAATGGCTGCTTATGAAAGTGGCATGATCGGTCTGCCCTTGCGCCTGCTGGCGCGAGAAGTCTTCGATAAAATGGTGGCGCGTAAATCCGCGCGCGAGGTCGCACTGGTGACAGGCGAGGAAAAGATCATCCCGCCCAATGCGAAGTACTTTGTCTGCACGGTTGAAGCGATGCCGCTGGAGCGTGAAGTCGCTTTTATGGCGATCGACGAAGTCCAGCTTGCAGCTGACGTCGAGCGCGGACGGATATTCACTGAGCGCCTCTTGCTCGCACGCGGCACACAGGAAACCCTGCTGCTTGGTGCCGACACCATGCGACCAATCCTTAAGCGCCTGATCCCAGATATCGGCTTTGTTAGCCGGGAGCGGTTTTCGCAATTGACACATGCGGGCCATAAGAAAGTCACACGCCTGCCGCGACGCACGGCAATCGTGGCTTTCTCCTCAGAGGCTGTTTACTCCATCGCGGAGCTGATCCGTCGCCAACGTGGCGGCGCTGCGGTCGTCATGGGTGCTTTGTCACCACGTACACGGAACGCGCAGGCAGCACTCTATCAGTCCGGCGAAGTGGATTATCTCGTGGCAACGGACGCCATCGGCATGGGCCTGAACATGGATATCGACCATGTAGCTCTTGCCGGGACGCGCAAATATGACGGGCGACGGATGCGACAGTTATTTCCGGCGGAACTGGCGCAAGTGTCAGGTCGGGCCGGGCGCCATGTCCGTGATGGTACATTTGGCACGACCGCAGACTGTCCCGGGCTTGATGACGAGATGGCTGCCGCCATTGAAGACCACCAGTTTGATCCGGTCACAGCCCTGCAATGGCGCTCCGTAGCGCTTGACTTCAATTCTGTGCCAGCACTGATCAACGCTCTTGAGCGAAAACCACCACGACAAGAGTTGGTTCGCTCCAGGATGGATGATGACGAAGATGCTTTGCGCCGACTCATCAACATGCCGGATATCAAGGAAATAGCACGTGGCGGCGCTGCGCTGAAGCTACTCTGGGAGGTATGCCAGACGCCTGATTTCCGAAAGGTCTCACCCGACCAACACGCCCTGATGCTGGCAGACCTCTATCGCCAATTGATGGAACGTGGGCATCTTAAGGAAGGCTGGCTCAAGGGTCAGGTGGAGCGCCTAGACCGACTTGAGGGGGATGTGGACACGCTCACAAACCGCATCGCTCATATTCGTACCTGGACATATCTAACGCACCGCTCAGGCTGGCTGGACAATGCATCCTATTGGCAGGAGCGCACACGGGCGATAGAAGACGCCCTGTCTGATGCGCTCCATGAGAAGCTGACTCAGCAATTCATTGACCGGCGCACCTCAATGCTGTTGAAGCGGCTGAAAGATGATGCCCCATTGCTGGCTGGCGTCACTGCTGAAGGAGAAGTCATCGTGGAAGGCGAATTTGTTGGCCGCTTGATCGGGTTTCAGTTCATTCTCGACCCACGCGCCAAGGGACCCCACGCCAAAGCCGTCAGGCATGCAGCCCTGACGGCGCTAAAACCGGAACTGGCTGCGCGTGCTGCTGCTTTGGCGAACGCGAAAGATGGTGATCTGACCATGACAGATGGCGGGGTCATCTGGTGGCGTCACTCAGCTGTCGCCCGCCTTGAAAAAGGGCCAACACCGTTACGGCCAAATCTGAAGATGGTTGCCATCGAACACCTGCCCGTAAACATGCTGCCACGCATTGAAGAGCGCCTGACAAACTGGTTTAGCGGTCACCTCGAAGGCCTGCTGCTGCCACTCGTCTCGTTGCAGAAAGCTGTAAATCTTACAGGTAGCGATGACGCAGACATGCTGGCAGCTGGCACGCGCGGACTTGCCTTCCGGCTGGTCGAAAATTTCGGCGCGATCTCCCGCTCACTGGTGCTGAACGAGGTCAAGGAGCTGCCGCAAGATGAGCGCGGCAAGTTGCGCAAATTGGGCGTGCGATTCGGGGAGTTCACCATCCATATGCCCGCTCTCTTAAAGCCTGCATCAGCGCGACTATTGACCCTGCTCTGGGCGCTCTGGTCCGACAAGGACCCGGAACAGTTTGAGCCACCAAAGGCAGGGCTAACATCGGTGCCGCTGAATTCAGACCTTCCTCATGCCTATTATTACGCAACCGGCTATCGCCCCTCCGGTCAGCGGGCTGTGCGTATTGATATGCTGGAGCGTCTGGCACAGGAGATTCGCGGTGCCCGCGAAAAAGCTGATATGCGCGAGGGCTTTGAAGCCACCTCCCGGATGATGTCACTGGTTGGCTGTTCCGGCGATGACTTCGAGGGTATCCTGAAGTCCCTCGGGTTGCGCAAAAACACTGTCAAAAAAATGGTGCCCAAACCACCTGTACAGGAAGCTCCGGTTGAAACGCCAGAAGCTCCCGCTACAGCTGAAACAAGTGATAATGAAGCTGCGGATAATACAGTGGCTGGAGAGGTTCAAACCGCAGAATCTAATCCGGCCGTCGAAAATGAGGCTGCTGCTGAAACTGCTCCTGTTGCAGAAGAAACGGCACCAACCACAGAAGTACCGGCGGAAGCCAATGTGGCTGACAGTGCAACTGAAACAGCCTCAGAACAAGTGGACAGCAATTCAACCAGCGCAGAACCGGCAATAGAAACGCCTGATCAAGACGCAGTAGATGCAGAACTTGTTGAAGTTGAGCTCACGCTATGGCGACTTGCCCCGCGACAACAGAACAATCGCCGCGGTAAGCCCGGCGATAAGGACGGCGCAAAAGGCAAGTTTGCCAAAGGTGGAAAACCGCGTGGCAAAGATGGCAAACCACCGCGCAAAGGCGGACCTCACAAGGGCAAGCCGAAAGGACCGCGTGTCTTCACCGCCGGACCAGACAAAAAGAAACAGGCCGACCCGGATTCACCTTTCGCTGCTCTTGCTGCCCTGAAAGGCGATAATGACTGAGGCAGAGCTTCCAGCGAGCCAGCGCATCGACAAATGGCTCTGGTGTGCCAGGTTTTTCAAAACCAGATCACTTGCAGGCAAAGCCGTCGCCGCTGGTGATATGCGTCTGACGCGCGGTGAACAGACTCAGCGAATCATCAAAGCCAGTTTTTCGGTGCAGCAGGATGATACGATTGCTTTCACAAGACACACACGATTGTTCATCGTGCGCGTCAAGTCCTGCGCCTTGCGCCGCGGGCCAGCCCCTGAAGCACAAGCTCTTTACGAAGACCTGTCGCCTCCCCCACCACCGAAGCCGGAAAAGAACCTAGCTGCCGTTAGTAATTTCGAGCGTGAGAAAGGCGCTGGTCGTCCGACCAAGAAGGACCGCCGTGATCTTGAAAAAGTCCGTCAGGAATTATGAGGCAGCTCTGACAAAGGTCTCAAAAGCCGAAAACAGCATGAGTTATGTCATTCGAGACGATTAGTTTTAGTCCTCACACTAGGTCGGTTCTAATTCACAATTGAGCCTTTCCCCAAAACGGACCACCATCATCCCTCCATGACTGATCTACCTGCTATTGATATCGGCTGGCGCTCTGCGCTGATGTTTTCTGTCTGTCTCCCGATAGTTCTGGCCGCCTTGTTTATTGTCAGCCGCGATGTAGAGAGAAAGGCAACGATATGGCTCGCACTATTTCTGATAGCTGCCGTGACCGGTCAGATACCTCAGATTATCGGCTTTGCCGGTTTCTATGATAGATGGCCAGGACTTACCTTTGCCCCTTTCAGCACAGAGCTGTATCTTGGCCCCCTGCTCTATCTTCATGCGGACAGGTTGATGCGAGATGGTCCACTGGGGTGGCGCAAGTGGCTACTCGCACCGGGGCTGGCGCAAACCACTTATTACACAGCCTGTTTCCTGTTCCTCGGAGATTACAAAACAAAATGGGCTTATAATGATGCTTTCCACGAGCCATATATTATCCCGTTGGAAACTCTCATCGCCCTGGGCCTGATGTGCTGGTCTTTGTTCGCAATTTACAAGCTGACAAAACGCTACAGAACTTATCTCGCGGCCACCCAGTCAGCATCTCTCGATTTCGAACCTGTATGGCTCACCAGATTGGTGATTGCCCTCATCCCGGCAGCCCTTGTGTTTTCCGGAATGAGAATACTCATCTCTTTCATTATGCCAGTCAGTTATGTCGCCGCATTCCCCTTTGAGGTACTGATCATGGCCTGTCTGGTCTGGCTGGCATTTGATGCCTTAACCCGGCTACACGAGCCATTTCCCAAACTTGGTCCATTACTCGCCGAGCCCACGGTATCCAACAAAGCCGAAAAGGATTGGGTGAAAGAAGGTGCCCTGCTGCGCAAGGCAGTCTTGAAAGGTGAATGGCACCTTGAACCCCGTCTTACCATTAGTGATGTCGCAGAACGTCGCGCCACTAATGAGACTTACGTATCCCGCGCTGTGAATCGAGGTCTGGGCCAAACCTTCACCGAAATGATTAATGACATGCGGATTGACCATGCGCGCAAGCTGCTGACGCAAACGGATGCAACCATACTTGAGATCGCCTTAAGTGCAGGTTTCAATTCCAAAGCAACCTTCAACCGCGTTTTCAAGGAGCGCGAAAGCGTCACACCCAGCCAATACAGAACGTCTCAAAAGCAGTAAAACTGACTATTTTCAGGGATATGGGGCGCCTCAAACTTTTTTGGCGTGCAGTCCTTAAAGCAATCAAGGGGACACACATCCATGTTAAAGAAAATCGCTATCCTTCTATTCGCAACCAGTTTGAGTATCTGTGCTGCGCAGGCCTCATCACCCGCCGACAGGATGCTAAGCGAAGAGCAGGCACTTTCTGACATCAATCTGATGGAAGAAGCCTATAGCCGCATTCACCCTGGCTATACGCGCTATGCAAGCGAAGAAGAAATGGCTGCAGCCTGGGAGCGGTTACGGCAGGTGGCTCGAGGTGGCATAACAGTTGGCCAATTCTACATTGAGACTCAACGCGCTCTTACCGTCATTTCATGTGACCATACAAAAGTTGAGCTTCCCCGTGACCTCCGGGAAGATCGTAATGAAACACCTGTGTATTTACCCTTCAAATGGACCGTCATTTCGGGGCGCGGTTTCATCACAGCCACACCAGAAGAGTCCCCTTTCTCAAAACAAGATGAAATCATCGCCATTGACGGCAAACCTCTTGCGACAATTATGGAAGAGGTTTCGCCCTTGATCCCGGTTGATGGTTACACGCCATGGGCAAGACGCGGCGGCATCGCACAATCGGGCGAGTTCATGGGCGGGGCTGTGGATCATTTCGGTGCTCTCCTTCAACAGCCCCAACCGGCAGTGACGGTGGTTGTTAAAAAGCCTGATGGTCAGGAGATAACTCACGTTGCAAACCGGGTGACGTTCGATGCGTATTCAGAAATCAAAGAACCGGATCAGCCTGCCAGAAACTTTAAGGACGCCGTGACATTCGAGCTTATTGGGGATGATGCGGCGTATCTACGGGTCGACACATTTGTAAACTATCGCCAACCCGTCTCACCTGACGACATCTATGATCCGATTTTTGATACTCTCAAGACGGAACAACGTTCTACTCTTATCCTTGATCTGCGACGCAATGGCGGCGGTTCAACAGATGCGTCCAATGGACTTGCACGCCGACTGATTACGGAAAAGATGAAGTTCGTCACGGAAGCGCGAGTTGCCACGATTGATCACTCCGGATTGGAGCAATATCTGTCCACATGGGACGAGAGAGCCATCAATCCACCGCGTGTCGCTTTCCGCAAAAACGATGACGGCACGTTCTCCCTCCGCGAGCTTTTCGATGACGGGTTGAAAGTCATGCGGCCTGCAAAAAATACCTTTACCGGTAACCTGATTATCCTTACCAGTAATAATAATTCTTCCGGCAGCACAAACCTTATTGCTGTTCTTAAATCAGCTCGCAACGCGACACTGGTAGGCGAGAAATCCGGCGGTTCTCCAAACGGTGCAACAGCTGGTGTGATCCTGACATTGACATTGCCTAACTCAGGCGTTCGAGGCCGCATCCCGGTCTTTCGCTATGTGAATAACGTCAAGGGATTCGAAGACGGCTATGGTATCACCCCGGACATCGCTGCCCCACTGACGGTAAAAGACTTTCTGGCTGGAAAAGATCCTGCCCTGGACAAAGCAATCAGCCTGACCACGCAATAAAATGATATATCAGCTGTCGAAGTTGCCAGGCAGACCGTGGAATGCATTTCTCAAAGCAAGTGACCACGCCTCACTGAGTTCGCTGAAATCCTGATCGTCTGCTTCGATCCGCTTCTGATGAGACAGAGCATAAGCATCTGTACGGATGATTGCTAAATCAAGTGGCATGCCGACAGAGAGATTACTGCGCAAGGTCGAGTCCATCGAAACCAGCGCCGCCTTAACAGCTTCATGGATGGGTGTCGATTTTTCCAGCACCCGGTCAAGGATCGGCTTGCCATATTTGTGATCACCGATCTGGAAGTAACCCGTGTCGTCTGTTGCTTCGATAAAATTGCCGGCCGTGTAGACCAAGAACAGCCTGTGCTCGCCCCCTTTGCGCTGACCACCGATCATGATCATCGCATCCGCTGCAGCACCGCGTTGCTCCAGTGCAGCGCTGTGCCGCCCCTGTACGTCACGCATTGTATCGCCAACGATCTGCGCAACTCGGAACATTGTTTCAGCATTCAGGATTGTCTCAATAGTGCTATCAGTCTCGGCTTGATGGATAGCGCGGTTCAAGCGTGTCATGACCCCTTGGGTGATGGATAGATTACCGGATGACATCATGACGATGGCACGCTCACCCGGAATTTCCCAACTAAACAGCTTCCGGTAAGTTGAGATATTGTCCACGCCTGCATTTGTGCGTGTATCGGCCAGCATCACCAGCCCGTCATTCAGCTTCAAGCCAACACAATAGGTCATTACGCTTACAAAACCCGCGCCTTACGATTCGTTGGGCCTATTGTGCTTGCTCTATGACTACGGATGCAACCAGATTTTCTTCCCCCGCGCCTGAAATTGCCCCTCGAATGGGGGTAGCGTCCCGGGAATCAAGCCCACACCCCAATCTAATGTAGCGCTCCGTGGGGCAAATATTGTTGGAAGGGTCAAAGCCGATCCAGCCAATACCCTGAACATAAGCTTCGGCCCATGCGTGGGTCTGATGTAGTGCGCCTTCTTCCGCTTCGGGCAACAGATAGCCGGCAACGTAGCGAGCCGGGTGACCATGCGACCGCGCTGCTGCACAGAACACATGCGCATGATCCTGACAGACTCCACGCCCGAGGTTAAGAGCCTGCGCAGCAGTGGTATCAGCGTCTGTGCTGCCGGAGACGTAATCCACTTCCTGCCGTACGATTCTGGAGAGCTCATGCAATTCATCAAGTGCATCGTCTTTCTGGGCGCGTTCCCCAAGATCCAGTATCGCTTGGCTTGGTCGGGTCAGCGGGGTTTGCCGCAAAAACACACCGACTGGAGTTGTATCCGGCAACCCACTGACAACACCGGACATGTCATGCGTTTCAACCACACCGCGCGCAACAATGTTCAGCTCAGACAAGGGGTCGTAGCACATAAAGAGCGCTTCATCGTCACCAAACCCTGACCGAAGCAATGGCCTCACTATTTTATCATTCACAAGAACTTCCCAGGACTCCACGGTCTGACCGTCACAGACAGAGGGGAATAAGCGTAACCGAATAGCTGTGCGCTCAACGGCTGGGTCGTAGGTATACGTAGTTATATGACTGACGGTCATGCGCATATCTTTATCCCGTAAAATTGTAGTCCACTGCAATTTCACGCGATACACGCGCATTCAGAGACATCATTTCCGTCAAGAACTCATGTAACCCAGACTGGAAGATTTCACCGGTCTCCAGATTGGAAAGCCGCGAAAGTACTCCATCTGCCGTATCCTGACACGGCATCTTTTGCCCATATCTTTTACCTAATGCATTCAAATGCGTCGCGACCTGGCGCAGGCAATATCTGATAGAACGCGGAAAATCATCATTGAGGATCAAAAAATCAGCTATGCGCCAGGGAGCGTAATCACTTTCATAGGCGTGATAAAAGGCACGCATGGCCGAGACGGCACTTAATAAAGACGTCCACTGATGGTAATCACGCCCACCGCCAACCACATCACTGTCTGGTAGCAAAATGTAATATTTTACATCCAGCAGGCGCAATGTGTTGTCGATACGCTCCAGGAACCAGCCGACACGCAAGAAGTCGTATCGATCATTGCGCAGCATTGAACCTTCAGCTGCACCACGGAAAGTGGCCGATCGGACCATGACAGACTCAATGATATGTTCCAGATTTTCGCTGGCTTTAGCAGGTGTCATACCATCAAAGTCGCGCCACCCTGTGTTTAGCGTCTCCCACATCTGCTGAGTCATTGCCGTGCGTACCGCTTTGGCATTATTGCGAGCCAATACCAGTGATGATCGGATGGAGGAATGGTTTTGATTATCCAGTAGAAGCGTATTAACGGCAACTTCTTCAGTCACGGGCTCATCTCGGGAGACAAGCCCCATTGTCCCACTTGCCCTCAACACAGAACGCCATTCGTCGCGCCCGGAAGACCCGGGCAGCATGGTCATGCGACGCCCCATCTCCAGCAAACGCGCATTGGCTTCAGCCCGCTCGATATTGCGGGCCAGCCAGAAGATATTCTCTGCGGCGCGGCTCAACATCATTATTTCTCCGCCAGCACCCAAGTATCCTTGACGCCGCCGCCCTGACTGGAATTCACAACCAGAGACCCCTCCTTCAACGCTACACGTGTCAGGCCTCCAGGGGCGAGACGTACATTTTTTCCAACCAGACAAAACGGACGAAAATCGACATGTCGCGCGCCTAAACCATCCGGCGCCACAGTCGGCGCCGTTGAGAGATCGAGTGTCGGCTGAGCAATAAAATCCTCCGGATCAGCAATGATCCGTTTGGCATATTCCTGCTGCTCTGCTTTTGTTGACTTTGGCCCAATCAACATGCCGTAACCACCTGATCCGTGTACCTCTTTAACCACTAACTCGTCCAGATGCCCCAACACGTAAGCAAGATCATCTTCTAGTGCACAGCGCCATGTCTGCACGTTATTGAGAATTGGCCGTTCGCCGAGATAAAACTGAATCATCTCCGGCACAAAACAGTAAACCGCTTTATCATCTGCAATTCCTGCACCTGGCGCAGAACAAATCGTCACACCACCAGAACGATAAACATCAAAGATGCCTGGTACACCCAGCATACTATCCGGGCGGAACGATAGTGGATCGAGATAATCGTCATCAATGCGCCGATAGATCACATCGACACGCTGCGGACCCAAAGTTGTCCTCATCCAGACAAGTCCGTCGTCGACAAACAAGTCACCAGGCTCAACAAGCTCAATGCCCATCAAATCTGCAAGAAAGGAGTGCTCATAATAAGCACTGTTCAGCGGCCCTGGTGTAAGAAGAACGATACAAGGATCGTTCTCACATTTTTGAGGTGCGACCTCACTGAGCGTATCTTTCAGATCGCCCGGATAGGAATCAACTGGCTCAACTTCCTGGCGGTGAAATAACCCGGGAAACATTCGCATCATGATTTCCCGGTTTTCAAGCATGTAACTTACACCGGACGGTGTCCGACAATTATCCTCCAGGACACTGAAACCGTCCTCACCTGTGCGCACAATATCTATGCCCACAATATGGCTGTAGACCTTTCCTGGTGGATTGATACCAACCATACTCGGCAAATAAGCACTGTTCTGGTAGACAAGATGTTCAGGCACAATACCTGCACGGATAATTTCACCTCGATGATAAATATCATATAGAAAAGCATTTAGAGCACGCGCGCGTTGCTTTACCCCACGATCAATGATGCGCCATTCATCAACTGAAAAGACACGTGGGATCATATCGAACGGAATCAAACGCTCCGGATCAGCGTCCTCACCATATACGGCAAACGTGATACCTATTTTACGGAATAATGCTTCTGCCTCAGCGCTGCGCTGTTGCAAAAGGTCTATGCCCGTCTGCTTCACCCAGTCCGACACAACGGCATAAGGGGAGCGGACATTCTGCTCTGTGCCCATCTCATTGAACATAAGTTCGGGGCTCTCTCCTCTTTTTTTGCACTGCAGCACGAGCGCACCACTCATTGCAAGATATTTCTGTATTTATCTTCTTAAGACTTGTGCGGATTTTTGGCTAACTCTTCTTAACTGCAAACCACCATATCCAACAGATCAATAGAATTTGATAATTCATGCGCACAAGGAAAAACTCTACTGCCGACCCGTGTCCCGGTATGTTTACGCCTGCCAGCCAGCTATAAATATTAGCGGGAAAGAAGGCTAGTAAACAAAGGATACATCCCCAACCTGCGCCCACTCGAAGCCGTGGAACAAGTAACGCAGTCCCCAGAATTACTTCCAGAAGGCCGGTTGCATAAACAAGCTCCAGGCGAAAGGGCGTCCAGGAAGGTAGCATCTGCATCACAGCCTCTGCTGCAACAAAGTGCATTGCCCCAAAAGCGACAAAGCACAGGCTGCCTCCGGCGAGCCCCCCCATACGTATAATTTCGTCGCTTTTTGTGAACAGACTGATGAGCCGGGCTACCCCCAACGGCACAACTAACATCAGATAAGCGAACAGCATCGCACCCTCCCGGCCCCATCATAAGAACTGTACTTCTGGTCCGCAAATGTGCCGTATCGAATCTGTCGTCCCGCATTGCTCCTTCTGGCCGTGACTGATAAGCCCCGACCCAGACAGTTTGAAAGGACGCTCATGCTGGATCGAATCCTAAAGAAACTCGCCGGCCAACCAAAGCAGGCGGAAACGGACGACTCAACAGACCCGGGTCAGCTTGCTTATACGGCCCTGCTTGTAGAAGCCGCACGTATTGATGAGAATTATACGGATGCTGAGGCCGCTCTGATTGATCGGCTCATCATGAAAGAGTTTGCGATTGACGCCGAAGCTGCAACCAGTTTGCGAACTGAGGCAGAAAAAGCTCAGGAAGAGGCTGTTGACATTTACCGCTTCTCCTCCGTCGTCAAGAATGAGTTCAGTGTTGAAGAGAAAATCGAGTTGCTTGAAGGCATGTGGGAAATCATTCTTTCGGACAACGAAAGCGACAAGTATGAGGAGATGATCGTTCGTCGTCTCATTGGGCTTATCTATATTTCCGATCAGGACAGTGCCAAAGCCAGAAAGCGCGTTGAAGCACGCATAAGTGAGCAGTCCTGACCTTGCCAATAAACCGGACACGCGGCATAACCCCGCGTCCAGCGTCTAGGGAGACATTTCGGCAATGACTTATGTTGTCACAGATGCCTGCATCATGTGCAAATACACAGACTGCGTGGAAGTCTGTCCAGTTGACTGTTTCTACGAGGGAGAAAATTTCCTCGCAATCAAACCGGACGAGTGCATAGACTGTGGCGTGTGCGAACCAGAATGTCCTGTCGAGGCGATTAAGCCAGATACAGAAGACCCGGATGGCAAATGGACCGAGTTCAATGCCGAATATGCTGAAAAGTGGCCGAATATCACACGTCAGAAAGAGCCATTGCCCGAGGCAGACAAATACGCCGAGATCAAGAATAAGCTGGATACATTGTTCAGTCCCAACCCAGGCGAAGGCGACTAAGACCCTGTAGCTATTGCTAAATTTCAACTGGAAAAATCCGCAATTTTATGCTAAAGTGTCTGTTCGTAAGGGCGAAATGGCTTGCATTTCGCTTGGAAAGTGAGTGATGAACCGCCTCTTTGGCATATACACCAGTCTACAAAACCAGTGAAACAGAGCAAAGGTACCGGTTCACAAACAACTTCATGACACTCACCTAAATCTGGGCCTCATTCGGGGCGTACTTGAGTATTGGCAACCGGCTGCCTCAAGGGGCGGTCGCTATATCCGATGAAGGAAGAATGACGATGGCAACAGCTGCAAAGAAAAAAACGACCAAGGCAGCCACCACCAAGAAGGCTGCAACGGCTAAAACATCGACGACAAAAACGGCAACCAAAAAAACTGCTGCAAAAAAGACAACCACCAAAACTGCAGCAACAAAGAAGACAGCTGCCAAAAAAACGGCAACGAAAGCAGCAACAAAAAAAACAGCCACCAAAAAGACTGCCGCCAGCAAACCAGCTGCAAAAAAAGCAGCAACTAAAAAAACCACCAAAAAAGCTACAACGCCAAAAGCGTCAGCAAAAAAAGCGACGACGAAAAAAAATACTGCGAAGAAGGCTTCCGAAGCTGATACAAAATCTGTTAGGAGCGATGCTCAGTCTGGTGACAAACAGACTAAGCCTAAATCAGCTACGACATCTCAGAACAAGGATACCGGTAAAAACGTGAGTACTGAAAACGCCCAAGAGTCCCCAAAAACCGATTCTCCAAAAATCGCTTCAGCCCGTCGCCCTGTCCGGCGTCAGCCCTTCCGAAAGAAAGGTCTGGAGAATGTTACCTTCGACGTCAAAGAGCAGATTGTTTATCCTGCCCATGGCGTAGGCACAGTGCTTGCCAAGGAAAAGCAATCCATTGCGGACATGGAAATCGAATTATATGTAATTGATTTTGAACACGAAAAAATGAAACTTCGTGTACCAACAAACCGTGCTTATGAACAAGGCATGCGCCCACTTTCTTCTAACGAAGAAGTAGATCATGCGATCAGCCTGTTGCAAGGCAAGGCGCGGATCAAACGTACCATGTGGAGTCGACGGGCTCAGGAATATGAAGCGAAAATCAATTCAGGTGACCTGAGGTCAGTTGCAGAGGTGGTACGTGACCTTTATCGCTCCAGTGATCAGCCCGAGCAAAGCTACTCTGAGCGTCAACTCTATGAGCAGGCCGTAGATCGCATGGCAAGAGAAGTTGCCGCTGTGCGCAAAGTAGACCAGATGGCTGCTGTGGCAGAAATGGAAGCTTCATTACATAAAAAGAAAATCGCAGCCTAGATATCTGCATAAATCAATTTTCAAAAGGAGGCTTCGGCCTCCTTTTTTGTTCACCCTGCAGTTTGCACCCTTACAGATGATGTTGCTTTGCGCCCGGCAGAGTCGACGACTGTGACCTGGTAAAAACCTGTTTCATCCGGTCGCCAGATACTACGTCCTCCAATAGGCTCGTAATCCACGGGTACGCCATCGACATACCATGCGTAATTTCCAGCGCCACCTCGTGCCGCCAAAGCAAAGCCATGTTCTGCGCGACTTTTAGTGAAAAAAACTGTTACACCGTTTTCGGGGAAAACGATCTCCGGCGGCATCTCGCGTTTTTGGGGTGCTAGTCGTTCAAGACCAGTACCAGTTTCAAACAAGTCGCCACCTTCGACTTCAGCGTAACGTATTGCGCCGTCAAGGTCAGGTAAGTGATCGAAGACTTCAAACATCAAAGGCAGTGCTGCTTCGCGGCCAGTTACCCCCGGTCGTGGAGTGCCGTTCGGGTGCCCGGCCCAGACAATGACGGTGTAGTCATCCGTATAACCAGCTGCCCAAGCATCGCGGTACCCATATGACGTGCCTGTCTTGAACGCGATACGCGGCGCTGCGCGAGACAGAACCGCAGGCGGCCTGCCAGCAGGTGTTGGTGCTTCCTGCATGATACGGGTCAATCGCGCAGCATTGCTCGGTGTAATCAACTGATACGTACACATTCTTTCTTCCAAAAGCACGGCATCAATCGATATGGTGAGTGGCCTGATGCACCCGTCATCGGCAAGGCCGGCGTACAACATGCCAAGATCGCGCATGGTCAGGCCAATGCCACCAAGCGCTATGGCCAAACTGCGCTTTTTGTCACTACCGCCTGGTAAATCAGCATTTACACCCGCCGCCTCCAGCGAGGCTGCGAACCGTTGCGGTCCAATCAGATCCAACGCCAGCACAGCCGGCACATTCAATGAATGCTGCAATGCCTCAGCGAGAGTCACATCACCATGAAACATGCGACTGAAGTTCTCAGGCCTGTACCCATCGAAAGAATACGGCGCATCATCAATCAATGTTTCCCCGGCGGCAAAACCATCTTCAAAGGCTAGCCCATAGATGAAAGGTTTTAACGCTGACCCGGGAGAACGCCGTGCGCTTGTCATATCAACCCAACCACCACCCCGGGACATGTCAGCCGAGCCCAGCAAAGCACGCACTTGCCGTGTATCGTTTTCTATAACCAACACCGCCAGATTTGCGTCATCGTCAATCTGCAAGGCATGATCGCTTGCCAGTCTCTCTGTGACCTCCTGTAAATCCGCATCAAGCGTCAACTGTATCTCACCACCAGCAGGTATGGTGTTTGTGGCCCAATGACTCGCATGCCAAGCAAGGCGTTTGAAGGTCTGGCGACTGGCCAATATAGGCGTTTCTTTCGCTTCCCTATACTGAGTATCCGTAACGTGTTCTGTCAGGGCCAGCTTCTCTAATATGAGGTCTCTGGCGGCAGCTGCATTCTCGGGCTTGCGATCGGGACGCCGCGCTTCTGGTGCTTGTGGCAACGCAATCAACAAGGCCTGTTGTGCATCCGTCAAGTACTTTGGCTCCTTATCAAAATAGGCAAGGCTCGCGGCCCGGACGCCCTGCAAATTACCGCCATAGGGGGCGAGCGTCAGATACAACTCCAGGATTTCCTGCTTGGAAAGGCGAAGCTCAATCTGCACAGCACGCGCCATCTCAATCAATTTAGAAGGGATTGTACGTGGCCTTGGTTCCATCAATCGCGCCGTCTGCATGGTAATGGTAGATGCCCCGGAAACCACTTCTCCGTGTTGAAACAAACTATTTGTTGCACGCATGACTGCAAGCAGATCAACACCCGGATGAGACCAAAAGCGCTTGTCCTCAATATGTACCAGCCGCTCCACAAAGAGCGGATCAATCGCTTCCAGGTCAGCCTCAAACCGCCAGCGACGCTCTTCCTCATTATCCTGCACCGTAAAAGCGTGCAGCCAGCGTTCATCCTTGTCTATGACAACAACGCTGGTTCTCACTGCATCAAGTGGGGGCGGAAAGACTCTGTCGAGTACCAACAAAGCCAGTAGCAGAAACACACTGACGACAGTCATACAATGCCAGCGCGATACCTGCTTCAGATGATCTGTCGCGCGCATATCAGTTTGCTGCCGCAATGCTCACTTGCTGCACTGCCGTGCGGCCATATGTACCCGGACGATACATGTCCTCAATCACAGCGCCCGGGAGAACATATGTGCCCGGCGTGACGGCCCGCACAACATATGCAAGCATAAAGCGGCCAAAGCCTTGCGTCCCCTCATAGCGGCGCAGATCAATCGCCGCTATGAAACGGTCATCCCGTGCTTCAGCGACCTTCGCCCGACTGACACCACCAAGCCAGCCATAAATACCGTTACGCGCGCCATCTGCCTCGGAGACAACAGACTCGATCTCAAACCCCGGGGGCAGCATATCCACCACAATTGCGGGGTGCAGTCTGAAATCCTGCGGTTGCCCGGAAACACTGATCACAAAACGATCGTTCTGCGAAACAGACGCAAGGTCTACAGGTCTTCCGTCCAGCGTTCTGATCCGCTTGTTCAGTGTAAAACCACTTGCCTCAGCTGGCGGCGCTGTCGCTGGTGTGGCGTGTACGGACACGGATCGGAACAATGGGCCGTCACTCTCATTTGTGATGCTGACGCCTTCACGCAGCATATTACGGCTCAGAGCAAGCTGTGGCGTTTTACCGCCAGTTTCAATTGCGACACCATCCAGCGCGATAGAGACATCGCCGGACTGTTCGAGTAACGCGGCAGCAGCTAGCAGGAGGAAAGCCTGCTCCTGCGTATTATAATATTCGCGTCCCAGATACTGATCCAGCGCCCCTGTCAGTCGCTCGACCAATGCCTGATTATTCACCTCACTCGCCAACGGAATCATAGCAGCAGCATCGCGCAACGGCGACTGATAGTAGTTCTCGGCATTACTGTATCCAAGACCCTCCTCCGCCAGGCGAAACGCATTAGCTGCTCGCGTCCTGTCACCCATCAGGGCAAGAGCGGTTGCAGCGTGAGCTCTAGCCAGAGGGTTCGGCACCTCCGTAATGAACGAGTCGTGGAAATATCTGAGATCAGACAAATCAGCACGACCCGCTCTCGCCAACACATAGAAAGCATAAGCGGCGGTACGCCGTCTCAGGAATTCCTGATTATCCGCATAGATGGTCCCTCGCTCAATGCGCGTGATATAGTTAACAGACACCCAACGGTCTGTGGTGGTCAGTTGCTGCAAGGCGGAATAAGCGCTTTCCAGCGCCGTATCCGGCACGGCATAGCCTTCCTGCTTCGCGCGATACAGGAAGTCTGTCA
>JALEGM010000275.1 GCA_022763145.1 Aquisalinus sp.
AGGTAAGTCTGTCATCACCATGTCTGTTTCCCGTCAGGATCTGAAAGTTGTTGCCTGTGTCACCGCCTATAATGAGGAGGCGACCGTAGGTGAAATCCTCCGTGCCTTGAAAGCCTGTGAGGCTATTGACCAGGTGCAGGTTGTTGATGACGGATCAGAGGACGGGACGCGGGCTGCGGCTGAGGCGGAAGGCGTCAAGGTCATCTCGTTGGAGACGCGTGTGCCGGTGGGGCAGGCAATAATGCGCCATCTGGATGGTCTGGATGAAGAATGCATCCTTTTGTGGTGCGATGCTGATCTTGTTAATTTGAAGCCGGAATATATGGCGGACATCGTGCAGCGCTTTAAGGCGTCATCGCTGATGCAGGTCATGTCCTCGCGCGGCGTGCCCTTGAACTGGCCAAATTTCCTGCGTGGCTGGCCAGTTGCAAATTTATGGGGGTGGTTCTTCGGGCCGATTTCCGGTGAACGGGCTATCCTCAAATCTGATTTTCAGCAAGCTATTACTCTTGCGCAGTCTCTGGAATGGGAAGAGATGATGCGCGGTTATGGTATCGTGCTTTTCCTTAATTGGTACTCAAACGTTTTCGGGCAGGGTATCGAAGTGCGCTATTTTGACCAGCTGCGCCAGCGCCAGAAGTACCAGAAATGGGGCAGGGCTGCACACCTCCAGATGTGGCGCCAATGGCTGCAGTTCGGTCTGTGCTGGCTAAAGATCCGCGTCAATGCCGGGAAAATAAAGGCGAAACGGAAGGTGTTAGAACGAAGGGTGCGTGTCACGAAATCTTCATGATGAGTTGGCCGCATTTGGTATATCATTTATTTATTTCGTGGAATATTAGGGAGAGAAGCGTGACTAACTCTGTACCAATTGCCAATGATGACTTTCTCGAAATCAATGAAGATGTACAAAATATTAGCGGTCCTAACCTGTTTTTAAATGATATTGATGATGGGACAAGTTTAGTTGTCGTATCGATCAATGGGGAAGCTGTCTTAGTCGGAGAAACTGTCACCCTTAATTCCGGAGCCACAATATCTGTTAATAGCGATGGCGACTGGACATATAATACAAACGGTTTGTTCGGTTCTCTGAGTGCAAATGAGTTTGTGCAGGATACATTCACTTATACGTTATCTGACCAGACGACCGGAGCTGCATTTTTCGGGCTTGAAAACCTGAATGGTGTCAATGGCGTAACCTTCCAGGGGCTAGGAGAAGGCGACAGATTGGGCTTGGATTTGTCTTCGGCTGGCGACTTTAACGGAGACGGTATCGGCGATATTATCATAGCCGCACCTGGTGCGGACCCTGATGGGAGAACAGATGCGGGAGCTAGTTATGTTGTGTTCGGTAATTCCAATGGCTTCGATGCCGAGACAAGCCTTTCAAATCTGGATGGAACGAATGGGTTGGTTCTGAACGGAATTGATCCAGCCGATCCATTCAATACGCCTGTAGCGCTAGCTGGTGATGTCAATAATGACGGTTTCGATGATGTCATTATCGGGGCGGGTAATGCTAATATAGGTTCTGGTGAGACTTATGTCGTGTTTGGGGGAACAGGATTTGAGGCCAGCCTCGAATTATCAGATTTGGATGGCAGCAATGGCTTCAGGCTCGATGGATCTGCAAGCGAATTTAGTGGCTTTCAGGTCTCCTCTGCCGGGGATATAAATAATGATGGTTTCGATGACGTTCTCGTTGGTGCTCCCTTTGCAAATCCAGTTGCTGGCAACCCGGGTGGCGCATATGTGGTGTTCGGACAATCTTCATTTTCAGCGAATCTAAGCTTATCTGATCTTGATGGGGCAAATGGGTTTGAACTGGTCAGCAACGGTGCATTTTTTGATCTTACGGGCGGTGGGGTAGCTGCTGCGGGGGACCTTAACGGTGATGGCATAGATGACATCGCTGTCGGCGCCTATCGCGCAACAGCCAATGGCGTGGACGATGCCGGTAAAACATTTGTGATTTTCGGACAGAATACATTTGCTTCTGACTTCTCATTGTCTAGCCTTGATGGCAGCAATGGTTTCGTTATCAATGGCATTGATATTGATGATATCAGCGGGCGAGGGGGCGGTACTCGTGGTATTAGTTCTGCTGGTGACCTCAATGGTGACGGCATTGAGGATCTTGCAATTTCGGCTGAGGGAGGTGATCCAGGTGGCCGTGAAGACGCTGGAGAATTCTACATAATCTTCGGTGCCACAAGTTATGGTGCAGAACTAGACCTTTCTGATTTAAACGGAACGAATGGATTTACTCTGAATGGGATTACTGAAGGCAGTGGTACTGGTTCAATCAGCAGTGCCGGTGATGTTAATGACGATGGCATTGATGATCTAATCATTGGCTCGTCCGTTGTTGATGTTAATGGAATAGAACGTGCAGGACAGGCTTATGTCGTTTTTGGTACAACTGATGGTTTCGACAGTACTTTTGAACTCTCCTCTTTGAACGGTACAAATGGTTTCGCCATTAATGGCGATACATTTGATGCGCGGGCTGGGGCGCAAGTTTCGGCAGCAGGTGATGTCAACGGAGATGGTGTGGATGATCTTTTGGTTTCTGCCGTTTTTGCCTCTCCCAATGGGGTTACGAATGCTGGCGAGGCGTATGTTATCTATGGTTCGTCTTCCATCTCCGAGGGTTTCAGTACAGCCTCTGTCACGGTCAATGTCGTAGGTGCTAACGACGTCTTTTTGGATGGCACTACTGGTGATGATGAATTGATAGGTACTGATGAAGGTGATGACATCAATGGCTTTGGTGGGTCGGATATAATCACAGGTAATGGGGGTAATGATATTATTGATGCTGGATCGGGTTCAGATACGGTAACAGGGGACGCTGGCATTGACACAATTATCGGGGGGGCTGGCTCGGATATAATCTCTGGCGGCGATGACGATGACGAAATTTTTGGCAATGGCGGTCAGGATATTTTAAATGGTGACCAGGGAGATGACCTTATTGAAGGTGGCGGAGGCCGCGATACGATTGATGGTGGTCTTGGTAATGACGAATTAATTGGCGGTGACAGCGCCGACACTATTTTTGGTGGTGATGGTGACGACAATATATCTGGCCGTCGCGGGTCTGACTTCATTGACGCTGGCGCAGGTAATGATTTTGTCGCTGGCCGTGGTCTGACTGATATTATTTTTGGTGGTGATGGAGATGATGACCTTCGCGGAAACGGGGGGCGAGATACCATAAATGGTGACGCCGGTAATGATATAATTGTTGGCGGGCAAGGCGACGATATGCTCTTTGGCGGCGCTGATGATGACATTCTCGATGGACGCCGTGGTGATGATTTGCTTTCAGGTGGTTCCGGTATTGACGAACTAACGGGCAAGTCGGGGGCGGACACGTTCATTTTTGCTCAAGGTCATGAGCAAACGACTGTCACCGATTTTCAGGATAATACAGACTTCCTTGATCTGACAGCATTTGGTTTTTCCGATGTATCTGAAGCAACCGCACTAATGATACAATCTGCCGATGATGTCGTTTTTACGGCGGGTGATGATGTTCTGGCTGTGCTAAATATCACCATTGCGGAATTGGAAAACGATATTTTAATCTGATCAAATTTTCCCTGCTCTCGTGTTCAGGGAATCCTAAAATCCAGAATGGTAAGCGTTCTATAAACTTGACTGGAACCTCACATTCTTCGTCCAAACCATGGTAGATACTAAGATTTGGGGTAAAGCGCAGTTTTGGTGTATACTTTCCTCGTTCTAAGGGGAGATGTATGGATGGCTGTTACCGCAGTAGATGATCAAATCACAATAACAGAGGATCAGTCGGGGACTTTCGCCGGCCCGAACCTGTTAGCCAATGATATTGATGCCGGAGTTGTTCTTACCGCTAACGGCATGGAAATTGAGTTACTTGGGGATGTCGTTTTCCAGGTATTGCCTTTCGATATTGTCGTTGAGTCTGACGGTGACTGGACCTTCACTTTACCTTTCGATCCTGATGGCGGGCAATTCAATGATCTGTCAGTTGGTGAAACTGCGAGTTTCACGTTTACCTATACAGTGAATAGTGCTGTTCAAGTAGATATTGATCTGCCTGCGACCCCTTTTCTTCTGGCGGACCTTGTTGCTGCTTCTGGCGCCAGATACAATGACAGTACCTTGCTGGCCCGGACAGGCGAAGCCTTAACCGGCGTTGGCGACATTAATGGCGATGGTGTGGCTGATTTTGCTATTGGCTCTCCCAGATCGTCAGTTGGTGATACGTTCAGTGCCGGGAAAACTTATGTCGTATTTGGCAGTTCATCCGGTAATGTCCTTGAGAATGCGCTGACAGACCTTGATGGCACTAACGGTTTCGTCATCAACGGGAACAGCGCTTTCGAATTTTCAGGCCAGGTCATCAAAGCTCTTGGAGACATCAACGGAGATGGCTTCGATGATTTTGCGATGGGTGTGGAATATGGCAATGGTGGAAGTGGTGCCTATTCCGGGGAAACGCACGTCATTTTTGGCAGTTCAGAAGCTTTTGACTCTGAAGTTACGCTCAATAGTGTGACCTCATTCAAACTGAATGGCGCTAGCCCTGCTGACTATTCTGGTGCAGATGTAACCTCGGGTGACTTCAACGGTGACGGCTTCCAGGATATTGTTGTTGGAGCACCACGTGCAGAAAACCCATATGCTTACGACATAGGTGAGACCTATATCGTCTACGGAACAGAAGAAGGGTTTAGTGGGTCTACTAATCTTGGATTTATCGGGAGTGACGGTACGGTTCTGCGTGGCCTGTCTGACCAGGATTATAGCGGTCGGTCGGTTGCTTCTGCAGATGTGAATGGTGACGGTTTTGATGACCTGATCGTTGGCGCTTATGGCGTTGACGTGAACGACCAACAGGATGCTGGTGTTACTTATGTGGTCTTTGGCTCATCCACAGGCCTTGGTACCTCCTTTGATCTTGCTAGCCTCAATGGCAGTAATGGTTTTGTTGTAAACGGGGCTGATGCCCAGGATTACAGCGGCTTTGGCGTTGAAAACCTTGGTGATGTCAATGGTGATGGTATTGATGATTTTGCCATTGGCACAGGGCGCATCGGGCGGTTTGCTAATAATGGCCCAGGTGAAGTGTACGTTGTATTCGGCCAATCTGGCGGCTTTTCCAGTTCAATTTCCACCAATGATCTTGATGGGATAAATGGTTTCACTATCAGCGTTGAAACCGGCACCGGTGTTACGGGTACATTCCTCTCGTCTGGTGGAGACTTTAATGGGGACGGCCTTGGGGATATCCTGATTGGCAGCCCGTTTACGTCAGTCGGTGCAGCTACGGATATTGGTGAGGCCTACCTTATCTATGGCAGTACGACCCAGTTCAGCAGCGGTATTAGTACTTCTGATCTCAATGGGAGTAACGGTTTTGTTATCCGAGGGGCGGACGGGCGTCATGAAGCAGGCTTTTCGGTTGCTAATCTGGGCGACGTTAATGGTGACGGTGCGGATGATATAGGTATCGGTTCGCCAGGTGCATCTCCTGATGATGTTAACTCGGCCGGGTCAGCTACGGTGCTCTTTGGCATTCCGTCTGCAGTCAGTTCAAGTGATACTGCTACGGTGTCGATCATTGTTGAGGGCGTCAATGATATGCCTGTGGCGGAAGACGATGAGGTGACATTCTCTGAATCTGAAACTGCCACGGGGAATTTGCTGCAGAATGACAGCGATGTGGATCGTCAGGATGAATTGCAGATCACGCAGATCAAATATGATGTTATCGTAGGTCGAGAAGATATACTTCAAGTTACGGACGATACACCAGCTGTATTGACATTAGACAGCAATGTTACAGTGCTTGTACGAGCTGATGGCAGCTTTGAATTTACATATACGATTGATGACTCAGCTGCGGCTGAACCCCTCGTTTTACGACCCGGCGATGTGTTAACGGACTCATTCAGTTACACTGTTTCGGACCCAAACGGTGGCTCTGCTCAAGGTACGGTCAGCATCACGGTAAATGGTGATGCTGATCCCATTATTCAGGGGACACCGTCTGACAACACACTGAACGGCACTGATGCCGATGAGGATATTCGCGGGCTTGGCGGCGATGATACGATCAATGCAGGCGCGGGAGATGACACTATAGATTGCGGCAATGGTGATGACATCTGTCAGGGCGGTGCTGGCCGTGATCTGATTAATGGTGGCGGGGGAAATGATTTTCTGGATGGCGGTGCGGGCAATGACGAAGTTTTCGGCGGCCGCTCGCGAGACCAGATTTTTGGCGGTGCGGGCGATGACCTGCTCAATGGCCAACGTGGCAGTGACCTTATTGATGCCGGGGCTGGTGATGATACTGTCTTCGGTAATGGGCTTGCAGATACGATTTTCGCTGGCGAAGGCGATGACATGATTATGTGCGGGGGTGGCAACGACAGTTGTGAAGGTGGCCTTGGCGATGACATGATTTTCGGCGGTGGTGGAGATGATTTTCTGGATGGGGGGCTTGGTGTTGACGTGATTGTCGGTGGACGCGGCAATGATACCATCAACGGTGTTGCCGGAGTCGATGTTATCAATGCCGGAGCCGGGGACGATATGATTTTTGTGGATGGCTTTGATGAAAGCGAACTGGGTGATTCTGCCAGTGATATGGAAGCCTTCATTCGTGGCGGGGCAGGGAATGACACTATCGTCTTTGGCGATCAGGCCGCCATGTCCGGTAATGCGGGTGCTGATATATTCAGGCCGAGCGAAGATTTCATCTCTGCTACAGCGCAGATCAATGATTTTATGATTGGTGAAGACAAGCTCGACCTCAGCAATTTGAGCGGAACTGACTCGATTCAAATTGGTGAGACGGTTGATGGTTTTGCGCAAATCCTGATTGCATCATCTGATGGAGATACTTCCACAATTATCTTGCAGGGGATCACACAAGCAGACGCTATATCCAGCATTGATGATATTTTACTGGGCGGCCTTTGAGCAGGTAATCTCCATGAGCTTCATTATGTATCCTGGGGCAAGCAAGGCCCCAGGATATTTTTCTATCTACATCACCTTCAGGTCAAAGAGCAGAAACTCTGCGTCTTCACCTTGAGTGATTTTCAAGTCGCCTTGCTGCGTGATGGCGAGGCCATCACCGCGACGTAGCTCCATGCCGTTTACAGTAACATTGCCGCGCGCGACCTGTATCCAGGCTTTGCGGCCTGTTTTGACAGTGAAGTCTATCTCCTGGTCGCCCGTCAGTGTCGCCGCATAGACATCGGCATCTGCCCGAGCTGCGATAGAACCACTACGCCCGTCCGGTGACAGAAAGAGCTTCAGGCGCCCATCTTTATCCGCCGGGTCAATGTCGAGCGTATCGTATCTTGGTCTCTCGCCGAAGATATTTGGCATCAACCAGATCTGCAGCAGGCGCATAGGTTCTGTAGCAGACGGATTGAATTCCGAATGAGTAACGCCGGAGCCGGCACTCATATATTGAATACCGCCCGCCTTGACGACAGACCCATTGCCCATAGAGTCCTTGTGCTCGATGGCACCATCCAGGACATAAGAGAAAATTTCAAAGTCCTTATGCGGATGCATTGGGAATCCGCCACCGCCAGCAATGAGATCATCATTGATGACGCGCAAGGATTCAAAATGCGTATGGGCCGGATCGTAATATTGCGCGAACGAGAATGAAAAGTTCGACTTCAGCCAGCCAAGGTCAGATTTGCCGCGTTGTTCAGCCGGGCGTAAGCGCATGGCGTCTTCCGGCACCAGCGCTGCGGCCTGTCCGGTTAAAGCGGCGGTGGCTGCCACAGATGTGCCACCAGCAATCATTTCACGTCTGTTCATTTTAGGGTCTCCTTTTCGGAAAGCTGTTGAGACAGATATAGAAAGCCATGGTGCTGTTCAAAAGCCCGCCACCGGGCAAGACAGTTTTGCTGTTTTGGCAACAGGTGCGCGTTTATCTGGCGCCGATACAGGGATGCGGATAGGCTCGCCCAACTCGATAATACAAAAGCGGAGTTTGTATGGGCGATTTCTATCTGGCCTATGAGTACTGGTTTGCAGCGGTACAGCTGGCGCTTGCCATGCTTGGCATGGGAGCGACCCTGACCATTGAGGATTTTCGAAAAATTCTGGATCAGCCCCGCTCACTGGTGATTGGCACGGGAACACAAGTGGTTCTGGTTCCTGTGGTGGCATTCCTCTTTATTGCTTTGTCTCGAGCAGAACCTGGCGTGCTGGCAGGGCTTGCCTTGCTGGCGGCGATTCCTGGTGGCACAGTTTCCAACATTTTCACTTATCTTGCGCGCGGCAGTTCTTCCCTGTCGATTTCAATTACTGGTCTGACAACTGTAGCTTCTCTCATCACAACGCCCCTGATTCTTGGACTTCTGATACGGGATTACATGCCGGATACATTTGTCATGCCTGCCGGACGTATTGCTTTCGAGATCATGTTGTTTCTATTGCTGCCCCTGCTGGCGGGTATGTTTACCCTGCGGCAATTTCCGGATTTGGCACCAACATTGTCTAAATGGTGTATACGTGGCTCGTTGTTTATCATTCTATTGATCGTTATCGGTGCAAGCGCTGCCGGTCGACTGGATATGGACGCCTTCGGTAGCATTAATGCGCTGCTGGTCGTTTTGTTTACACTGGTGCTGGTGTCCGTCAGCACGGCAGTGCCGCATTTTGCAAAATGCCCAAGGGGAGATTTGACCGCAATCCAGATTGAGGTTGCGATACGCAATACAAATCTTGGTTTGCTGATTAATGCCTCTCTGTTTCCGACCCGGCCTGGGGAAGTAAACCTGCTGGGCGACATGGTCTTGTTCACGCTGTTGCTGTACGGCGGCTTGCAGTTGTTGGTGGGGGCCGGGTTGATCTGGTTTCATCGCCGGCAGCAAACGGCCTGATACGAAGGAGGCATTCGATGGACTACACACTCGATAAAGCGACTGCGATTACCAAAGTTTCCGATGAAGTTTTTACACTTACGTCGGATGAAACGTACTGGAATTTTACCAGCGCCTTTGGCGGTTGGCTGTCGGCAGGTACCCTGAAGGCGCTCAAGTCGCGTGCGGATTTTCGTGGTGAGGTAACGTCCTTGAACTTTACGTTCATTTCAGCGGTCACAGCAAAAACGATTACGCTTTACATAAATCTCTTGCAGCGGCGCCGCACGATGGACTTCTGGCGGGTAACAGCTCGTGATGATGAGAGCGACGGCAAGGTCTTGTTCACCGCAGACATCATCTCCGGGATGCGACGGGAATCTACGTTGGCTTACAGCGCAGAGATGCCTGCGTGTAAATCGCTGGAAGAAAGCATGAGGCTTGAGCCGAATCCCATGGCGCCGCGTTGGATAAAGCTGTTCGACCTTTATCTGGCAGAAGGTGAGCCATTCAAGAAAAATGAAACTGGTCGCTCAATCCTTCACATACGAGAGGCAGATGGTCGCCCCTTTGATGCGCAAGCAATCGTCGCCTTTGTCGACACTCCCATGCCGCGCACATTTTTTTTAGAGGAGGGCTTGCGCTTGGCCTCGACGCTCTCCATGTCCACACACATATATGCTACCGAAAAAGATATAGCATCGGTGGGTACGGAATTTTTGATCCTTGTGGCTGATTGCGCCACGGTCAGTCATTCATTGTATAATCAGGAATGTCGTTTGTTTCGTCAGGATGGCTTGTTGTTGGCGACAAGTTATCAGACAGCTTTCTTTAAATAATTGTCACTTTTAAGCCGTCAGCGTACCACGTGCGTTTGTTGCCAAAACGTAACGCACAGGTAAGCACGATTTCATCAAATGGTAAGGTCACTGTCATCTTTCTGTGATAATGTCAGCATAGGGCGTTTCAATATCAGGAGGCGGATTGACCGCGTTAACCTGACGAAATGATGGAGAGATCACATGAAAAAACTATTTGTCGCAGCTGCTGCTGTTATCGCTGTTACTGGTACAGCTCAGGCTGAAGAGTTCAAGTTCACTTTTGATCGTGAATTGTTAACAACTCAATCTGGTGTCGAGAAAGTGTATGGCCGTCTCGAAAAACGTATTGAATCCTTCTGCAAAGATTCAGGTTTGCGGTCATTGGAAGTACGTAGTTTTGAGACTGAATGCCAAAAAGATCTGATGGGCCAGGTCGTGAACCAGATCGGCAGCACAGGACTTGTTTCTCTGCACCGTAACTATCTGCGTGTTGCATCTGCCAACTAAGTCTTCCTGCTTGCCGCTGGTGAGCAGAACTGAATGACTGGTAATTGTCGCCGCCAGGACTTATATGGCGGCGACAATGAGCATTGATCAAAATATTACGGCAGGAATGCCTCTTACAGCACGCACAGCGGCAGCCTTGGACCTCGGGGTACCGAAGGGCGCGCGCGTTATTGTCGCGATGTCGGGCGGTGTAGACTCCTCCGTTACAGCAGCGCTTTGTCATTATGCCGGATATGATGTTGTTGGTATCACCCTTCAACTGTATGATCACGGTGTTGCCATTCAGAAAAAGGGTGCCTGTTGTGCAGGTCAGGATATCCACGACGCTCGGCAGGTAGCAGACCGACTCGGTATCCCGCATTATGTTCTCGATTATGAGAACCGCTTCTCCGATGCCGTCATGGAGGACTTTGCCGACACGTATCTTGCGGGGGCCACGCCTATCCCGTGTGTGCGCTGTAATGAGCGTGTGAAGTTCAAGGACATGCTCGAGACAGCTCGCGATCTCGGTGGTACCTGCATGGCAACCGGGCATTATATCTCTCGCAGCGAGGGTCACGCCGGTCCCGAATTGCGCCGTGCCGCTGATGCCGATCGTGATCAAAGCTATTTTCTGTTCACAACGACGCGTGAACAGCTTGATTTCCTGCGCTTTCCGCTGGGGAATTTACCCAAGCCTGATGTGCGAGAAATTGCCCGTGAACTAGGGCTCGTTGTTGCAGATAAACCTGACAGTCAGGACATCTGCTTTGTACCGGAGGGAAAATACACTTCCGTTGTTGAGCGTCTGCGTCCCGGTGCCGCAGAACCGGGTGAAATTGTTCATGTGGATGGGACAGTTCTAGGGCAGCATCCTGGTATTATTCATTACACGATTGGTCAGCGTCGAGGGCTTGGTGTTGCGATGGGTGACCCTCTCTACGTGGTCAAACTGGACCCTGATCAGCGACAAGTCATTGTCGGCCCGCGCTCTGCGCTGGAAACCAAGCGTATCTACGTGAAGGAGCTCAACTGGATCGGCGATGGTGACATGCCGAGTAAAGGTACACCGGTTGCCGTGAAGGTGCGCTCGACACGCCCTCCTGAACAAGCCCGTTTTGGTGCTGATGAAACAGGCTTGTTCATCGAGTTGGATGAGCCGGAAGAAGGTGTTTCTCCGGGGCAGGCATGTGTCTTTTACTCGCCTGAGCCGGGACATGGTCGGGTTCTAGGTGGTGGCTGGATCACCCGCACGGCCGCCCCTTTGGAGCTATCAGGCGGATCTGACAGCCCTGTACAATAACAGGGCTGCATGGCCTGCTTTACTCAGCGCCAAACTGCGCTAGTTTCCCGTCAGATATTGTCAGGCATGGTCTGACATGTCGCTTGAGAGTATTCCGAAAGACACCGGCAATGAGTAAACTGAAATATGATTGTCTGAAATGCCCAGCCTATTGCTGTTCGTATGAGCATATTCCGGTAACGGATAAAGATCTGAAGCGGCTGGCAAAGTATTTCGGTCTGAGCGTGGATCAGGCAAAAAAACGCCACACCAAGAGGGGTGATAAAGAAACACCGGTTGTGCTGCGTCATCAGGCAGATGAACATTACGAGACGATCTGCAAATTCATCGATATCGAGACCAGGAACTGCACTATCTATGAAGCACGGCCTGCGATATGTCGTGATTTTCCGACTCAAAAACGCTGTGGTTATTATGAGTTCCTGAAATTTGAGCGTGAAGTGCAGGAAGATGAGGAGTGGGTCGCAACGACCAGCTGAGCCAGCTCATGACAGATACTGTTGAATGTGTGGTCGTCGGGGCGGGCTGTGTTGGTCTCGCTGTGGCAAGGGCGCTGGCATTGGCCGGCAGAGAAGTGCTGTTGCTTGAGCAGCATGACATGTTCGGTACTGAAACGTCTTCTCGTAATTCCGAAGTGATCCATGCTGGTATCTACTATGAACCCGGTAGCTTGAAGGCGCAGCTCTGTGTGCGCGGCAAGGAGCTGCTCTACCCATATCTGCGTGAACGGGCCATTGATTATAAAAACTGCGGTAAACTGATCGTCGCAACATCTCCTGCAGAAGTGCCGCGCCTGGAATATTATCAGAATCGTGCCCGTGAAAATGGCGTGCATGATCTGGAGTTGTTATCTGCGCGTGATGCGCAGGCCTTGGAGCCACTTCTGTCGTGTGAGGCGGCCCTTTTGTCTCCGTCAACAGGGGTTTTTGATAGCCATACCTATATGTTGTCGCTTTTGGGCGATCTTGAAAATGCCGGGGGCATGGCGGTTTTTAACGCGCCCGTCATGGCTGTAAAATTGGTCGAGCAGGGCGCGCAAATAGAGATTGGCGGAGAAGAGCCTTCAACATTGAGGGCAAAGTATCTGATCAATAGCACTGGGTTGCACGCCACGGCATTCGCCCGCCAGATTGAGGATTTCCCCGCCGATCACATTGCTGAGACACGATATGCCAAGGGGCGATATTTCATGATTTCCGGCAAGGCGCCATTTGAGAAACTGATTTACCCCATGCCGACTAATGACAGTCAGGGCACGCATTATACGTGTGACCTTGGCGGGCAGGGACGTCTTGGACCTGACATCACCTGGAACGTGCCGCTCAATGACTACGCAGTTGAAGAAGAGGCCCGCCGCGCATTTTGGCTCGCGGCAACGCAATACTTGCCGTCTCTGCAGGAAGATCAGCTTCACGCTTCTTATGCCGGGCTGAGGCCCAAGATTGGACCGCAAGGTCAATGGATGGATTTTCGCATTGAAGGGCCAGACGAGCACGGTGTTTCCGGCATTATCCAGCTGTTTGGTATTGAGTCACCAGGGCTGACATCGTCCCTTGCAATCGGTGA
>JALEGM010000276.1 GCA_022763145.1 Aquisalinus sp.
ATGGTGCAATTCACCTGGCTGGTTTGAAAGCTGTTGGTGAATCTGTCGCGAAGCCTGCGCTTTATTATCACACGAATATCAACTCGACACTGAACCTGGTTGAAATCATGGGAGCGGTGGGCAGCAATACCATCGTCTTTTCCTCATCTGCTACAGTTTACGGTGAAGGTAATAAAAATCCGCTTACGGAGGCTGCGATTAGCTATGCGCCGACTAATCCATATGGACGCACCAAATATTATAACGAGAATATCCTGCGTGATCTGTATGTATCCAGTAATGACTGGCGGATTGCGAATTTGCGCTATTTCAATCCTGTCGGCGCGCACCCTTCCGGTTTGATTGGCGAGGACCCGCAAGGTACGCCGAACAACCTTTTCCCTTACATCGCGCAAGTTGCGGTCGGGCGTCGCGAAAAGCTGAGTGTATTTGGTGGTGATTATCCAACGAAGGACGGGTCAGGTGTACGGGATTATATCCATGTGCAGGACCTTGCCTCTGGCCATGTGGCGGCTCTGCAGTTTCTGCATAATCAGCAAGAGGGCTGTACTGCTGATATCAATCTCGGTACTGGCAAAGGCGTTTCTGTCTTTGAGGCAATCTCTGCTTTTGAGCGCGTGTCTTCGAGAACCATCCCATTCGAGGTGGCAGCACGGCGACCGGGTGATCTGGCAGAAGTCTATGCCGATGTTACGCTGGCGAGGCAGCTGCTTGACTGGCAAGCGAAATACGATCTGGAACAGATGTGTGCAGATCATTGGCGTTGGCAGATGCAGAACCCGTCTGGCTATAACGGGTAAATTTATCGCGCCAGTTGGCCTTCGGCGCGGGCTTTGGCGTTTTCATATTCCTCGCTCGCAGCCAACCATTCCTCTTCGGTCTGTTCCACAAGCGAGAGCAGATCAGCCCGTTCTTTTGAGAGAGCCGTCGCCTTGTCGATCTGGTTTTCAAACAAGCCGGGTTCCGCGAGCTGTTCGTCCAGGCTGGCAATATTTTGCTGGAGTTTTTCGATTTTGCGCTCCAGCGCTTCGGCCTCTTTTTTCAACGGGCTGAGTTTCTGACGCATTTCGGCGGCCGCTTTGCGCATGGCAGCCTTGTTGCCGCTGGCAAGTGCGTCACTATCGTCAGTCGTTTCGGTTTTCTTCTGCGTCTTCCCGGCATCCAGGATCATCTGGCGATATTCTGACAGGTCACCATGGTACCGCTCAGCTTTGCCATCTTTAACAAGCCAGAGGCGGTCAACGATAGTTTCTGCCAGGTGCATGTCATGGGTGATGAGAATAACCGCACCCTGATAATTGTTGAGCGCCAGCGACAAGGCCTCCCGACTGTCAATATCGAGGTGGTTTGTCGGCTCGTCGAGGATCATCAGATGTGGTCCATCAAAGGTGATAAGGCCAAACAGAAGTCGTGCTTTTTCACCGCCAGAGAGTTTCTCAGCCGCTGTGTCTGCTTTATCAGGGCCGAAACCGATCTGGGCTGTCCGGGCGCGCACCTGTGCCTCCGTGCCTTCCGGCATGAGTTCACGTACATGCTCAAAAGGGGACTGCTTTGGTTTTAATTCGTCAATCTGGTGTTGTGCGAAATAGGCGATCTTTAGTTTCTTTGACTTTCGCACATGCCCCGCTAGCGGCGTGAGGCGTCCGGAGATGGCCTTGACCAATGTGGACTTGCCCTGACCGTTTAAACCGAGAATGGCAATCCGGTCGTCCTGATCAATCCGCAAGTCCACTTTACGTAAAACCGGTTTGCCTTCCTCATAGCCCAGATCTGCTTCCTGTACACGGACAATAGGCGGGGCCATGGTCGGCTTCGGGTCCGGGAAGGCGAAAGGGATGGTGCGCTCTTCGATAGGGATATCCACAGCCTGGGCCTGGAGTTTCTCCAGCATCTTGACGCGTGACTGCGCCTGCCGGGCCTTTGAAGCCTTGGCCTTGAAGCGGTCTACAAAGGCCTGCATGTGCTTGCGGGCCTGCTCCTGCTTCGCTGCTTGTGCCGCCATCACGGCATGTTGTTCTGCACGGCGACGAATATAGGTGTCGTAATTACCGTTATGGATGGACAACTTGCGGTTCTCCAAAGCCATCGTGTGTGTCATGGCTGCATTCAGCAGGCCGCGATCGTGGCTGATAATCAGCGCAGTATGGGGATAGCGACGGATATACGTTTCCAACCAGACTGCACCTTCCAGATCGAGATAGTTGGTTGGCTCGTCCAGCAGCAATAAATCAGGTTCGGAGAAGAGAACCGCTGCCAACGCAACGCGCATCCGCCAGCCGCCGGAAAAATCAGAGCAGGGGCGCTGCTGGTCTGCATGGGAAAACCCGAGGCCAGAAAGAATGATTGCGGCGCGCGATTCTGCTGAATGCGCCTCAATGTCTGCAAGCCGCGTCTGGATTTCGGCAATGCGGGTGGGATCTGTCGCTGTTTCGGCTTCGGCGAGAAGGCTGGCGCGCTCTGTATCGGCGGCAAGGACCGTATCAACGAGGCTGACATTGTTGGAGGGTACTTCTTGTGCGACAGAGCCGATGCGGCGGTTCTTACGTAATGAAATAGCGCCGTCATCCGAGGCGATCTCTTGCTTGATGAGCCGGAAGAGGGTGGATTTGCCGGTGCCATTGCGTCCGACAAAGCCGACTTTCCAGCCGTCGGAGATCGCCGCTGTCGCCTGGTCAAACAGAACCCGGCCTTCAATCCGGTATGTCAGGTCATTAATATGCAGCATGACTTGTCAGCTTGTTCCCAAGAAAAAGGGGCCGTCTGGCCCCTTCGCTGATGCTTCCTACTGCGCGCTGGCGACGATTAAAAGCCCCAGCTTTGCGGGTTCGGGTATGGTTTCCCCTGTGAGATGTAATGGAGGCCCTTAACGCAGCGCACGATGAACCAGATCATTTGTACCAAAAGCAGGAAGGCCCCGATGATAATGACGGTCAAAACGATCGAAATGACAATATACAGGCAGCCCTTCCAGAAAACATGGATGGCGTTGCGGTAGTGGCTGAGCAACCATTCGGGTGCATCGTCCTGAAATACATAGGCCATGATCAGGCCGATGATGGGCGTGATGCCTGTGACAAATCCTGCGAGATAGAGGATATAAATAGCAGTCGCTTTGCCGCCATTATCTGACGTCGTTGTGAGCGCATTATCACTCATGAGTTAGCCTCGTCTCGTTGAACGCCCCAACGATCATTGATTCCTTTATAACGCCAAATGCTCCCCCTTGCTAGAGGGAATGTCTATTGTTATAGGCGCCCAACTTTAACATTTTTCCCAAAAAGGACTGGAAACATGGCTCTCGAGCGCACTTTTTCTATCATTAAACCTGATGCAACCCGCCGCAACATCACTGGCAAGGTGATCAACAAGCTGGAAGAAGGTGGCCTGCGGGTTGTGGCTTCCAAGCGCATTCACATGAGCCGTGAGCAGGCAGAAGGCTTTTACGCTGTGCACAAAGAGCGCCCGTTCTTTGGCGAGCTGGTTGAGTTCATGATGTCTGGTCCTGTTGTAGTTCAGGTGTTGGAAGGTGAGAACGCCATCGCGCGTAACCGGGAAATCATGGGGGCTACCAACCCTGCCGAGGCTGAAGCTGGTACGATCCGTGCTGAATTTGCCGAATCAATTGGCGAGAACTCTGTACATGGCTCTGACGGCCCTGACACAGCAAAAGACGAAATTGCTTTCTTCTTCGCTGACAACGAGATCGTTGGCTAAGATCGCTTTCCAGAGTTTTGAGTGCTGAACGGCGCTGCTATGCAGCGCCGTTTTGATTCCTCGGGTTGCGTGTTAATATAGCCCCATGAACATGATGCGTTTCTTTCTTTTGCTGATGGGTGGTCTCGTTGCGATCAGCTTTTTGGGTGGATCAGCTATCTGGTCCATACTCGGTGTTGCAAATGACCTGACCATAGAAGGGAAAGCTGCGATTGTCAGAGATGTCCCGGACCAAGCGGGAACAGGCTGGCCAGCTTATGGAGGTGATCAGGGTGGAAATCGATATTCTGATCTTGAGTCTATTACCCCTGCGAATGTGAATACTCTCGAAGTTGCCTGGGAATATCGTTCAGGCACCTTTGAAGGGCGTGAAG
>JALEGM010000277.1 GCA_022763145.1 Aquisalinus sp.
TACCAGTATGGCCGCTATCGTTGCAGCAATGGGTTTGGGCGCTGTTGCTCTCGCTGATGATCACGCTGAAGAATTTGATCTGAAAGCAGCCTGTGAAGCATTTAAAGCAGACAATCCTGAGTCTAAAACAGATTGCCAGTGCCTTGCAGACAAAGCTGAAGGTGATGAAGAAGCAATGAAAGAGTTCATGGCTTTTGATCCAGCAAGCGGTAATCCTCTTGGTGAAAAAGCAACTAAAATCGTTGCAGCTTGTCAGGCTGAATAATTACAAGACTATTTTAGTGATTGAGTTTTGAAGAGCGCCATTCGGCGCTCTTTTTCATTTGTGCTGGCATAGGCTGTTCGTTAACTTTTGATTGATCATAAACAGCCTCAATCCATGCACGACCGTACCGCCCCCTATTCCAGGATTATCAAAAGCACGGATTCAAGAACTGAGCTCCGCTTTAGGTTGGATTCTGTTGCTGCCGCTTCGGTGTGTCGATCTGAGCTTCTAGGGGATCAGTCGATCTCGCCGCGTCCGAAAAATCGCTCGCGGCAGTGGTTCTTTGATACATATCATCGGCATTTGCATACGGCCGGCGTGAATGTTCGTATCCAGCAAAGTAACGGACGCATCACCCAGATTACCCAACGCAGATCTGTAAAGGGTCAGGAAAGCAACTTTTCTTTTGAGATAGAGACAGAACTCCCGGTGGGAAACCGTCCTGATCAGCCTGTAGTGACCCGGTTTCATGCACCGACAGATGCTTTAATCTGTGCTCATCAGAATGACCTTGTTCAACTCGTCACTCTTGAAGTGGTGCAAGAGGCGGGTATCCATTCACATGATAGTGCCAAGGTAAGCGTCATCATTGAGACTGCTGAGATCTACACTGAAGACAACGAGAAGAGTTGTAGGGTACGGCACTTGGTACTCACCCATACCAGCGGTGACAGAAAAGACTTCTATCGCTTCGCAGAAACTATCAGCAGAAGGTTTGAGCTTGTCCTCGCGTCGCGAGACCCACAAGATGTTGCCCGGCAGTTGCTCATTGGTAAATCGCAAGCTGGAGTGAAGGCCCGCAAATTTTTACTATCTGAAACTTCAACGGCGCTGGATGTCGCAAGGCTGTCCTTTGAGCAAGCAGTTGCGCAGGTGATTGCTAATCGTCAGGCTGCGGCTGAGGGTCATCCTGAAGCCATCAAGCAATTACGTGTTGGCTTGCGTCGCTTCCGGTCTCTCGAACGTATGTTTCGGAAGCCATTGCAATACCCTTTGCTGTACAAGCTCGTTCCGGTTGCAAAAGAATATGGAAAAATATTGGGCTATGCACGGGACTGGGATGTTTTTTCAGACGTTACCATCCCGAAAATATTGTCGTCGCCAACACTGGACCGGGCTGATCAGGCTATATTAGCTTCCTTGAAAGATGGGGCAGAGGACAAGCGCGAGATTTCCCGAGAAAGGGTTCGAGCGGCCTTGAATGCCTATGCGTTCAGTGAGTTTTGTCTAGGCCTGAAGCAACTGACGGATCCAGGTGGTTGGCCAAGCGAAGGGCAGCGTGCGTTAGAACTCCCAGCGGGCGAGTATGCTGTCCGGGCACTTGGCAAGCGCTTGAAGAAGGTCAACCTTATGGGGGAGGATCTGGCCAGTGCCCCTGCCCATGCCCGCCATCCTTTGCGTGTTGAGTTGAAGAAACTGCGCTATGCCGTTCAGGCCTTCAGGCCCCTATACCCAAAAGAAATCCGCAAACCTTATTTGACCGCACTGTCTGAACTTCAGGATGCTTTCGGTGTCATGAACGATGCTGTGGTCGCGAGGGAGATGGCCTTGATTGCCGCCAAACCTGCATTCCAAAATCAGCAGTTGGATGTTCACCGCGCGATGGGAGCCAGTTACGCGATCGGGTGGAGCGCGCAGCAATTACAAGGTCAGGCCGAGACAGTCTATCAGGCTTGGTTGTCCTTCGAGGCTATGCAGCCGTTCTGGCTTGCTGCGCAGCGCGCCCTCGCTGATAGCACTGACCTTGGTGTTTAACTGATTAGCCCGTGTTTCTGTGCAAGGTTTGCCAGAGATTGCTGTGGGCGAGGGCCCATATGGCTGATAACCTCAGAAGCAGCGAGACTACCTAGGCTGGCGCATGTGGCAAGCGGCATGTTCCTGACAAAGCCATATAAGAAGCCACCTGCATATCCATCACCCGCGCCTGTTGTATCAACCAGCTGATCCGGCTTGATCGCATCCACGGACTCTACCGTTCCGTCCGGGCCCACTACGATGGAGCCTTTTTCTGATCTTGTGAGGGCCAAATATGGAGCGAGGCCATTAAGTAGCTTCGGCGCATCATCGAAAACAAGCGTATCAGCTAGCATCTTCGCTTCTTCCTCATTGGCGAAAACGATATCCACATGCTCTTTGATGAAGCTCAGAAAATTGTTTTTTTGTCGCTCTACGCAGCCGCTATCAGAGAGTGTAATTGCTGTTTTGCGTCCATTTGCCTTGGCAATCTCGCATGCCTTCACCATGGCCGCACGGGCAACGGGTTGTTCGAACAAATATCCTTCAAAATATGTTACGGCTGCCGAGGCAATAACATCTTCATCAATGTCAGCTTCACTCACATGCTCTGCAGCACCAATGAAAGTCATCATGGAGCGTTCTGCGTCTGGCGTGACATTGATCAGACAACGCCCTGTTGGTGTGTGATCTGACATGGGCGCAGTTGCGAAACTGACACCTGTATCTTCAAGAGATTGCCTGAACGCTTCGCCAAGGCGGTCCTGCCCAACCTTGCCGATAAATGCTGCTGTCCCGCCAAGTGATGCCAGGCAAGCAGTCGAATTAGCTGCTGAGCCGCCGGCGACCTCTGTTGTCTCCCCCATGGCTTTGTAGATATTGAGGGCGTGTTCGGCGCCGATCAGGACCATGCCTCCTTTTGGGATATCGTTGGCGACTAGAAAATCATCATTACAATGGGCGAGAACATCAACGATTGCGTTGCCGACGGCAGCGAGGTCTTTAGGTTCGGACATGAGACATTTGTTCTTTCGATTTTGCATTAACTTCCAGCGCACTCTACTATGGGAACAGGGACATAGACACAAGAGCCATCATATAATGTCAAAAATCAGTATATTTTCAGTAGGCGCTATATTTCTACTGGTTGGGTGTACATCGGCCAACTCACCGGATGAATTTACTGAGGTAAATGCTAACCCTGTGGAAACAGCAGTTGTTACCGATAATACGTACTTTACAGAAACCTTTTCCTTGTCGGCGTCTGATTTCATTGACCAACCCATGTTCCGGTTAGAGACTTTTCTTGGTCGCCCTGCCTTTGTGCGGCAGGAAGGTGTCGGCGCTTTTCATCGGTATGATACAGAGGCGTGCCGCATTTATGCCATGACAGCTAATGAAGCCGGGCTCATAGACAGACTAACGGTCAGAGGCCTTAACGGAGAGGACAAGATTTTGGCCGAGTGTTTGTAGGGACTAGGCTGAATTGTTGATGGCAGTGTCATCCTGAGAGGTAGTTTTGTTATTTTTCTGGAGGGTCATTACCAGAATAACCAGTAGCGCCGCCGGGATCGCATAACTGGCAGTTATCATGAAAAAAGTCACATACCCTACGGAATCTGCCATGACTCCCGAGAAACCGGCTGCGAATTTATTTAAAAGAGCGTATAGAGATGAAAATAGCGCATACTGCGTAGCCGCATAAGCGGGGTCTACAAGGCTGGACAAGTAGGCGATAAAGACTGTTGTCACGAAACCGCCAGCCACGTTATCTGCGCAGATGGCAAGCGCCAGCCGCCATACATCCGGACTGGTTTCGGCAGTGGCTGCAAACCAGGCATACGCGCCATTCGTGACCAGGGTTAGCCCTGCGCCAATAATCATGGCGCGCATGACGCCCATTTTCTGAGCAAAGATACCACCAATGAATAATCCAATAATGATAGCCGCAACGCCTGGTCCTGACTGTATGCCCCCCACGACTGCGGGCGCATAACCGAGATCGGCATATAACGGGCTGGCCATAACACCCATGGTGAAATCGCTCAGCCTGTAAATCATGACGAGGGCAAGTATTGGCAGTAACACAATCCCCAGTCGCTCATACACCTGAAAAAGGGGTGTGCCGAACATGGTATAAAGTTTGCCACGTGGTGTGGTTCCAATATCGTTATCATGAGATTGGTTCTGCGGCTTGCGAACCACGAGCCAGATGAAGCCAGCAACAACGATCAGGTTTAAGACAATAACCATAAGTGATAGCCATCGCGACTCATCGGGAAGGGCAGTTAAAATCTGCAGAACTGGTCGCGCAAATACGAACAGGAATCCGAGACCTATCATGACAATTCTAACAGGTAAGGTTGTCTTGGTCTGTCTCAGGATAAGCGCTCCGAGTAGTAATATGGCTGCGCCTGCACCGAATACACCCTGAATATATGATGCTTCAAAACCAAACCATGTCAGCACACGCGCAAGAATGAAGAAGCCAACGCCAACAGCTACTGCATTTGGCGCGCCCGCCAGCAAAGGCAGATGGTCAACATCTTGCCGCTCTTTGATAATATCAGGTTCTTTTATCAATAGTATGAGCGCGGCACAGACAGCCATGCTCATTGCCATGAATGTGAATGACAGGTTCCAGTTGGCAAAATCTGCGACGACAAATCCTAGCCCTGAAAATATCAGTGCGCCCCGATAACCGAGCGAGTAAGATGCAGCCATGTTGGCCTGTCGTTCCGTTGGAGCAGATTCAATTCGCCAAGCATCAATTGAAACATCCAGCGTAGCTCCAGAGAATGCCAATAAAATTGCACCGAACGTAACAGGCCAGATACTCTCAGATGGATCTGCGGTGGCGATAATCAGAAGCCCGAGTACTGTGCCAGCTATTGCAACCATCATCCATGATCGCCGATGACCGACAGCCGGGCCAAGAGACGGAATTGTCAGTTTATCGATGATTGGTGCCCAGATGAACTTGAAAGAGTACGCCAGACCAACCCAGTAGAAGAAGCCGATCGTGGATCGTTCTATTCCTTCCAGCCTCAGCCAGTAGGATGTTTTCTGGTAAACGAGATAAAGGGGAAGACCGGAGGCGAAACCCAGCAAGAGCATCGCGGCCATCTCCGGGCGTTTATAAGGCTCGATCCATGATGCCAGCATACTGATGGCTGTTCTTTTATGCGGCGCTGTCAGCTCTTCTGTCATAGGCTGTTCCTGGGACTGTTATCTGTTTTTTGTACCAACAGATGCAAGACTAGCCCCATTTGTGGCCGTTTGAAGGTGTTATTCCTGTAATAGCGGGTCGCTATTCAAGCGCTGGCGGCGCGCTGTTCTCCGCAGTCAGCGGCTACGGTCCTGTTGTTTTTACTCCACTTTTCGATGAGGCCGATCAATTCAGTGGGTTCAAATGGCTTGGTCAGGAAATCGTTCATACCAACAGAAAGGCAGTTATCACGATCCGAGGCCATTGCATTGGCCGTAAGAGCAACAATTGGTACGTCCCGCTCGTTTCCAGGAAGCTCACGGATTTTCTGTGCAGCTTCAAGGCCGTCCATTTCCGGCATGTGCATATCCATCAAAACAACGTCGTAAGGTGCTGATTGTACGGCATATAAGGCTTCGCTGCCGTTACCTGCCACGTCAACATGATGTCCGGCCCGCTTGATGATAGCTGTTGCCAGTACGGCGTTGATTTGATTGTCTTCAGCAAGCAAGACGCGAAATTTGCCAGGGCCAGTCACTGGGGCTGTGGCAGGTGAGTCGAGACGCTCAGTTTTCTGTTGCGGAATGTCTTTGTCAGACAGGCGCCGGAAAAGGCTGGATTGCCGCATTGGTTTTATGAGGTAGCCATCAAAGCCAATGCGCCTGAACGTCTCAAGCCGACCACGGGCAACGGGGGAGAGAAGCACAAGTGAATGTGAGGCAGCAGCGCTTAGTTTTTTCCCATGCTGTGCTGCGAATGGTAGATCACACAACAGGATTGCATTGCGGTGCCGGCTCAGGAAACTGTACGCTTCCTCTGCATTGTCCGTCACATGGAACGTTCTGACATTTGCAGACTCAAGCTGTAGTCGAACGATCCGCTTCAGGATTGATGAGCTGGTTACAAGCAGAACAGGATCATGGATTTGGCATAATAGCCTGTCATCGTGATATCCCGCTTTCGATCTTAATGGCACCGTGAAAGAGAAGACACTACCGACGTTCATCTTGCTTTTGACGGACATGGTGCCACCCATGGCTTGGACAATTCGACGTGCGATCGCAAGGCCAAGACCAGTGCCCTCGTATTTCCTCGCGTGACTGGAATCTACCTGCGCGAACTCGTCAAAAATGTTTGAAAGGTCTTCCTCGGGGATGCCGACACCGGTGTCGTGCACATCGATACGGATATTCTCTGTGCCTTCTTTTGCGTGGGGTTCTGCCCTGATCTCGATGGTGACGCCACCTGTCTCGGTAAACTTCACCCCGTTACCAGCGAGGTTCAGCAATACCTGACGTAATCTTGCTTCATCACCGATAAGTCGATGGGGCACAGAAGGGTCTACATAGGTGGCAATCTCGAGGTCTTTGTGTGCAGCGCGCGGAGACAGTAGTTCTGCAACGCTCTGCGCAAGCGAAAGCGGGTCGAGCACTGTCTCCTCTAGATCGATGCGGCCGGCGTCGATTTTGGAGTAATCAAGGATGTCATTTATGAGTGCAAGCAAAGCGGAGCCTGACTCGCGGATGGCTTCTGCATAGGCTTTCTGGTTAGCGTCAAGACCCGTGTCCATCATCAAACCGGTCATTCCAAGAATGCCATTCAATGGGGTGCGCATCTCGTGGCTCATTGTGGCCAGGAAACGCATCTTTGTGTCATTGCCTGCTTCTGCGTTCCGCGCAGCTGCCTTCAGCGCTAACTCTTCAGCTTTACGATCCGTGATGTCTCTACCAATGAAAGTAACTTGTCCGGTCACTTCAACGGTCTGTTGCCATTCCAGCCAGCAGACACGGTTCCCGATTGAGAATTTGTCTTCAAAGCGCTCAGCTGGTGCAGGGTCCGAATATGCCCCAGCATAAGTAGGAGAATCCGCAGCGAGTTGCTGAGAGAAAATTTCGAGCTTCTGACCTGTCCATTGTTTGGGTGAGCCGCCAAACAGGCGGCACCAGGATTCATTCACGTAGAGGCACATACCCTGTGAATCTGATACAGCTACAAGCTCACTTAGCGTATCGAGAATATCTCTTGGGGTAATTGTCATCTACATGCGCCCTTTCAAAGAGCAAATTTGCAGAGATGCTTTGACAAACGGTTAAGCATGCAGCCCGATCCCGTTCAAAAAAAGGTGATGACGTCTCCTGAATTTGGCCTTGCTAACGGAGCAATATCCCGATGGTCGGTTTTGTATTTCAATCCTGCGTAACGGTTTTGAATTCAACGCCAGGCGAGTTATTCTCACGGCGGCGATAGCTGATGGCTTCTGCAATATGCCGTCGCAGCACGGCTGTGCTGCCATCAAGGTCAGCGAGGGTTCGGCCCACGCGCAGTGTGCGTGTATAAGCTCTCGCAGTAAGGTTCAAAGTTTCTGCAGCACGCACCAGAAGATTCGCGCCATCACTGTCCGGGCGTGCCACTGTTTCCAGCATAGGGTCAGGCAGTTTAGCGTTGGTGAGGATGGGGCTGGCGGTATTTCCATTTTTAACAGTTTTGCCATGTGCGGAAGCGAGCTCTCTTGCTCTATCTTCCTGAGCTGTTCGAGCCATTGCGACCCTTGCGGCAACGGTGGCTGAGGGCTCACCAGTAGCCGGAGCTGCCAGATCCATGGCCGTCACTGGGGGTGTTTCAATAGCCAGGTCCATACGATCGAGGAAAGGACCGGATATCCGTGATTGATAGATCTCTTCACAGTTGGGACCTCTTCCACAGGCGCGGCCAGACGCTTTTCCGTAACCGCAACGGCATGGGTTCATGGCTGCAACAAGTTGGAAACTGGCCGGATAGCAAATATGAGCGTTAGCTCTGGCGATGATCACATCCCCTGTTTCCAGGGGTTGGCGCAAACTGTCGAGCACCGGTGCAGAGAACTCCGGCAACTCATCCAGAAACAAAATACCATGATGAGCGAGCGACGCTTCCCCCGGCCGCACGCGGATGCCGCCTCCAACCATTGCTGCCATTGAGGCTGAGTGATGCGGTGCCCTGAAGGGACGCGTGCGAGAAATTTTTCCTTCTTCGATTAATCCGGCTAAAGACTGGATCATGGATATTTCCAACATTTCAGCTGGAGACAGCGGTGGTAACAGTCCCGGCAATCGAGCGGCCAACATGGACTTACCAGAGCCGGGTGGTCCGCACATAAGCAGATTGTGGCCACCTGCTGCAGCAATTTCCAGGGCGCGTTTGGCGCTTTCCTGCCCTTTAACATCGCGCAGGTCAGGCAGGGGTGGAGTATCGGCAAGAGCACCCGCAACAGGGCTTGCCAGTACCTGCGTGCCTTTGAAGTGGTTGACCAGCTGGATCAGGCTGGAAGGCGCAATAATTTCGGCGTCTCCACCGGCCCAGGCCGCTTCCGGGCCATTAGCTGACGGGCAGATCAGGCCAAGGTCCAGACCGTTTGCGGCAACAGCAGCAGGGAGAGAGCCCATGCTGGGCATAATGCTCCCATCCAGGCCAACTTCTCCCATAACGGCAAAGCCTTCGGCAAGGTCTTTGGAAATAGCCCCAATTTCCATCATTATAGCAAGTGCAATGGGAAGGTCGAAATGACTGCCCTCTTTAGGGAGGTCCGCCGGGGCAAGATTAACAGTGATACGATCTGGGGGAAGGCCCAGGCCAACCGCTGAGAAAGCTGCGCGTACACGCTCTCTTGCCTCAGAAACAGCCTTATCCGGTAATCCAACAATGGTAATGCTGTTGTGCCCGCCAGTGACCTGTGCCTGAACTTTCACAGGTCTGGCATCTACGCCTTCGAAAGCGAAGGTGGTGACCTCGGCAACCATGTTCTCTCTCCGTATTCCTGATCAAGAAGGTAGGACAGAAAAGCAACAGAATCAAGAACAAAATAAGAACAATGTGGGTGGGCTAGTTTGCTTTATCGTCAATCCAGTCAGCGATACGCTGGTAAACCAGCTCTCGCTCGGGATCGTTGTGGATTTCGTGAAAGCCGCCTGAAACCATTTCGAAAGTGCAATGATCACCGATATCACTGGCGAATGCCTTGCTGGCCGCGCAGGATGTCAGTAAATCCTGATCGCCATGCATTAGCAAAAGGGGCTCTGACCAAAGGCTTGCATTCTCGCGCACCCATTTGCCGGTATCAATAAGATCCAGACCCAGAGCTATGCAGATTTTGTCATGCACCAATGGATCGTTCACATAAGCTCGCACAGCTTCTTCGTCCTTGGAGACAGTAGCCGGATCGATGCCGTTTGAGGCGGCAAGTTTTGGAAACAAAGGCCTTAGAAAGCGCATGATTGAAAGTTGGATTGCTGGGGGAAGCTCAACTGGTTCAAGTGCCGGGGCCTGGGAAATATACCCTGCAAGATCAGTTGGGTGGCGTTGTAACCCGTAAGTCAGAACCAGTAAGCCGCCCATCGAGTGTCCCATCAGGTAATGAGGGATCTCGGGGACGCTCTCGCGGCTGAAATCCAGCAAGGCGTCAATGTCATCGAGCATCAAGTCCATGCTCTCACAAACGCCGCGTCCGCCAGGAGTTTGCCCATGGCCATGCAGGTCTATTAGGTTGACGGCAATCCCGCGTTGATTAAGCCATGCAGCCATCTCCGCGTAACGGCCAGAGTGCTCCCCAAGGCCGTGAACCAGACTTAGAACGGCTTTAGTGTCAACGCTTTCAGGTAAATGGCTGCGTCCGAACAGCGTCTTCCCGTCGGTGGCATTTTCTGTTGTGAAAGTTGTCTCGGTCATGAGCTTTCTATGCCTGAATTCATCATCCGTGGCGAGGGGGTGAATGCACCACATGACTCAGAGATGAACATACCATCGAATTTACATATTCTGACCGAATGTGCGCCAACAATGTAGCGCCTTTTATCGCGACAGGCGTGGATCGAGGAACACCTTATGACAGATGCAGAGCAAAGGCAGCTTGATAGCCGTGTTGATCGCACTATCGCGCTAATATTGCCGCCTGTTGAAAGCTTGCTTGCGAAGTTGCTACCTCTCTGGTTGGTCAAAGCCTTGGTGGAGTTTGTTGTATTTGGCGTCAAACAGGCTTGGGCATGTCTGTTTGGGGGCTTGTTGCTCGCTGCTATCCTGCTGACAGGCCTCTGGTATCCGGCGGACTGGATATTAGCACGCTATGATTTTCTCTTCCTGTATGCCGTGGGTATCCAGATCACTTTTCTTCTGACGAGGCTGGAGCGCCCGCCGGAGGCTCTCGTCATTCTTATTTTTCACATTGTTGGTACCATGATGGAGTTATTCAAAACTGCAGCCGGGTCATGGATTTACCCTGAGGCGAATATCTTTCGGCTGGAGCTGGGGGAAGGGGCGGTACCGCTTTTCTCCGGATTCATGTATGCAGCTGTCGGGTCGTATCTGGCGCGGGTTTCACGCATACACGATTTTCAGTTTACGTATTATCCAAAGATTTGGGCCAGCGTTTTGCTGGCCTTTCTCATTTATGTGAACTTTTTCAGCCACCATTTTCTGCCGGATATTCGGCTCGCGTTGTTTGCCTTTGCTGGCCTGCTTTACTGGCGGACGTGGGTCTACTTCCGTGTCTGGCGCTGGCAACACAGAATGCCGCTGTTGATAGGGTTTTTCCTTGTCGCTTTATTCATCTGGCTTGCCGAGAATATCGGCACATTCGCGGGGGCGTGGCTGTATCCTGATCAGGAGGCAGGCTGGCGCATCGTCTCGCTCGCCAAGATGGGATCTTGGTATCTGTTAATGATTATCTCTTGGGTACTCGTGACGCTGGTGCATCGACCAGATGAAAAATGACTAGCGAGCCTCTGCCCAATCCCAGAACAGTTTCGAGATATCTGCGCCGCCGAATTTGCGCACTTCCTGAATGCCGGTTGGTGATGTGACGTTAATCTCTGTAAGCCAGTCACCAATCACGTCTATACCAACCAGCACAAGGCCGCGTGCAGACAGCTCAGGGCCTATTCGCGCACATATTTCGAGGTCTCGTTCCGTCATTTCAATGGATGTCGCAACGCCGCCCACATGCATGTTAGAGCGTACTTCCTGATCACTTGGTACACGGTTAATTGCCCCTACAGGTTCACCATCAATCAGGATAATGCGCTTATCGCCGGCGCGTACATCCTTGAGATACGCTTGCGCTATAATCGGTTCCGGATAAGCAAGCGGGAACATCTCCAGTAAAGATGAAAAGTTCTGATCGTCCGGTCGCACACGGAAGACACCAGCACCACCATTCCCATAAAGGGGCTTTAGGATAATGTCTTTGTGCTCGTCACGAAAACGCCGGACTGCCTGTTCATCTGAGGTAATCAGGGTTGGCGGATGTAAATCCGGAAACTCGGTAACGAAGAGTTTCTCTGGGGCGTTGCGGATTTCCTTGGGGTTATTCAGGACAAGAACATCCTGCATCAGGTGTTCAAGAATATGGCAGGCTGTAATGTAGCCCATATGGAAAGGTGGGTCCTGACGTATCAGCAACACATCCATTTCATGCAGTGAAACATCTTCTTCACCTGTCCATGTGATGTGGCTGCCTTGTGTCCGTGTGAGCGTTTGGACTTTCCTTGTGCGAGCTGAAACGCGGGCATTTTCCAACCGCAAGGTATCCGGTTGATAGACCCATATTTCATGACCACGGCTGAGCGCCTCCAAAGCAAGATCAAAGGTTGTGTCAGCATTGACATCAACTGCTTCCATGGGGTCCATCTGGATGGCTATTTTCAATGCTGGCATTGAATGCTCCTGCGGGTGGCTAGCAATATCATATGCCGTATGAAGCACATGCCGTGCTGTCAAGCGAACAGCGTTGTGATCAACTACGCGTGAATAACTTCAAGCCTGTGGCCGCTGTCAGCATGGCGAGCGCTATATAGTCCGCGCGAACGATACTCCGGATACTGTCATTATAGTCTCCGGCCAGATATGCAAGCAGAATAAAACTCACCATGCTAATGCCGCCTGCAGCTATGGCATAAGGTTGCAAGGCCTGTCGAAAAGCTGCCAGCATCATAAAACACCCAAGCAAACCGAACAGTAGTGCGCGGTGCCGCAAAAGTATCTCCGTATTGGGATCAGATACATTGATGCCATAGGCCATACTGATGCGGTCAATGGAAGTAATTGCGAAAAACGGCAGGAAGTTGATCAAGCCTGCCAGAAAGATGAATGTGGAAGTCAAATGCTGGGTCATGCGGTGCAGAGTGCGCAAGTACGGTCTTCGGCGCACTTACATGAACTATAGCTTCAATGCATTTATCTTATGCGTTGTTCAGCGCGAAGCAGCTCTCGTTTGTCGGCGTGGGTCGCCAACATAGAGGACGTGGCTGACGACTTTATTCACGCCGCGGATGTTACGGGCATGGTCTGTGACGCGGGTCAGTTCAGCGGGTCCTTGCGCGACTCCCAACAAGTAGACAATGCCACCAGATACGGCGATCTGGTAGTTTGCGCGATAGACGCCATTATCTGCCAGCAGGGCGAAGCCGAGCTTCTCATCAATCAGGGCGTCGGAAGTACCCTGGTTGAAAGGCGTTTTCTGCCCGATAATGATTTCGTTCATCACCTCTTCGACATTTGCAGAACGGGCTGCGAGTTGTTCCAGATGTTTTTTCCCCTCACGCGTGCGCATGGTGCCGGTGAGTAGGACGCGCCCCTCATAGACTGTCAGGTCAACGTCTGAGTAATCATAGAGGCCATCATCAAACAATCTCGCGCGTAAGTTGATGTCTGCCGTCACATCATCAACACCGCCCCCGAAAGTGCGGTTTGTGGCGCAGCCAGTGATCATTACGCTCGCTGCAGCAGCAACAAGCAGTCCTTTGAAAAGTGAAAGACGCATGAAAGCCTCCTGAAATCTCTCTCCATAGATACGCTGTTCATTTCGTCAGAAAAGAGGTCTTCCCGGTTAATTTTGATATTCAATCACCGCTTCGCCAGGCATCCTTTTTATGGATCCAGTCTCGCCAGGTCGCGACGGCAAAAATATCAAACCGAAAGGCAGGCACAGGACTCAGCCGTTTCCTTTGGGTGAAGGTTGAAGCTGCACGTTCGATCCGGCGTCTATTTTGTGGTGTGACAGCTTCAGTGGCGGCCTGAGTGGAATTTCGTGCCTTGACTTCCACAAATATCAGGGTGTCTTTCTGTCTCGCGATGATATCAACCTCACCATGCGAACATTTCCAGCGGCGTGCGAGAATCCGATAGCCTTTAAGCCGCAGTATGACCTCAGCAAGCGACTCAGCAAAGCGGCCCTTTTGCTCAGATTTTTGTCGCTTATGTCGACTAAAACCGGGTCTATCCGCTTGTCTTTTCGCCATGCTTCTTCAGGTCAAGTGCAAGCTTATACAGGGTTTTTCTGGCCATACCGGTTTCTTCAGCGGCCATACTCGCAGCGTCTTTCACCGAGTGATCTGCGAGCAAACCTGTCAGAAGCTGACTGATTTGCTCGTCACTCCAGCTTTCCTCTTCGGGCGGGTATACGATCAAAACGATCTCACCACGCGGTGGCCCAAACTCTTTGTAGTGAGTACAGAGTTCCCTCGCAGTACCGTTGCGAAGCTCTTCATGAAGTTTGGTTAACTCGCGCGCAATGGCCACTTTCCGATTGCCAAGAGCATCTTCAACATCAGCTAATGCTTCGGTTAGTCTTGGGCCAGTTTCATAGAAGATGAGAGTTCCACCCACACTGCTCAATTCCATCAGGGTTTTTCGACGTGCATGTGCTTTGGGAGGCAGAAATCCTGCAAACATGAACTGGTCTGTCGGGGCCCCGGCGATACTAAGGCCAGCAATGGCAGCGCATGGTCCGGGTACCGTAAAGATCGCAAACCCTTGGTCACGTGCCTCTTTGACCAGCTTGTATCCAGGATCAGATATTAAGGGTGTGCCCGCATCCGAAACTATTGCTATGGCTTGATCATTTCGCAAGCGGTCCAATATCTTTGGGCGCACAATCTCACCATTGTGGTCGTGATAAGCACTGAGCGGCGTCTTAATCTCATAAGCCTGACAGAGCTTCGCAGTAACGCGCTTGTCTTCACACAGGATCACATCTGCCTGGCGCAAAACATCCACAGCCCGAAAGGTGATATCTTTCAGATTGCCGATCGGTGTTGCTGTCACATAAAGGCCAGGTTGTAGGCTCATGGATCAGCCATGCTCGGCCATTGCTTTCAGGTCAAGCCCGGTACGTAAGTGTGCCCTACGTTTGCAGTTGCTCTTTGGGTGCAACCAGATAGTGTACAGGTCAAAATTATGGTTAATACCATACTCAAATGAAGCGATGATTTTCAGGAAGGTGTGACAAGCATGATGAACCGTTTCGGATCGGGAATAATTACCAAATCACTTGCGTTATTTGCCACCGTGGGTCTTCTGACTGCGTGTGAGACCATGGATCAGCCACGTGGGCCTGTTATTACGCGCCCTGCACCGCCCCCAACAGTTCCATATGAGCCGGAGCCTCAGGAAGAAGTCTATAATGAGGAAGAGTTTGTTACTACCGAAGCGCTCCAGGTTGATGGTCGTGAACCTATCCGTGTCGCACTGCTTTTGCCGTTCAGTTCGACTTCGGAGAATGTCCAAAAAGTTTCTGAAGCTATGTCCAACGCTGCTCAGCTCGCAGTGTTTGAAAGCGGCAATGATCGCTTTCTCCTGATCTCGAAAGATACGAAGGGCACAGCTGAGGGTGCACAAGCTGCCGCGCAGGAAGCATTACGTGAAGGAGCAGAGCTTGTTCTGGGACCACTTTTCTCTGACTCCGTGGAAGCTGCCGCACAAGTAACGCGTGCTGCCGGAGTGCCGATGATTGCGTTCTCGTCGGACATGCGTATTGCCGGAGGCGGTGTGTATCTTCTGAGTTTCCCGCCGGAAATGGAAATAGCGCGGGTTACTGATTATGCCGTGAAAAATGGGTTCATGCGCTTTGGTTTGCTAACACCATTGTCTGAATATGGTCAGCGTGTCAGCAGCTCTTTTGCCGAAGAGGCCTATGTACGTGGTGGTATTGTGGTTCATGAAGAGCGCTACGAACAGTCACCTGATGCCATGCTTCAGCCAGCAAAAAGGCTCGCGCAATATGCTGATCAGTGCTCAACTGAAGATAACGAAGATCGCCTGTCTAACCCAATGCCAGGTGACCCGTATGCAGCTGGTTCAGGTGGTTTTCAGGCCGTTTTGATGCCGGAACAAGGCACACTTTTAAGGGCTCTTGCGCCGTTGTTGCCGTACTATGATGTGAATGTGAATTGCATCAAGCTGCTGGGTGTCAGCGCCTGGAATAATCCACGACTGACCCGCGAGCCTGCACTGGCGGGGGGCTGGTTTGCAGCACCGGATCCGTCTTTGTCAGAGAAATTCAGAAATCAGTATAGCAGTGTCTATGGTGAGAACCCCCCGCGGCTGGCATCCCTTGCTTATGATGCTGCCTTACTTGGTGCTCGGCTCGGCCTTAACCCGAAGGGCATGCGCTTTGTTCCGCAAAACATTGCTAATCCAAATGGTTTTCTCGGCGCTGATGGTCTGTTCCGGCTGACACCGGATGGCCGCGTTGAGCGCGGGTTAGCCATTCTGGAAATTCGTCAGTCCGGTATCCGGGTTGTAGACCCGGCACCGCAGAGTTTCATGATGACACCTGCAACTGATGAATATGGCGATACAACTGGTTTTTAGGATTGGTCCTCGGAACCCGACAGCAGCTGCAAAACAACCTGATTGAGGACTTTGCGCCCTGAAGGTGTGAGTTTGCTTCTGTTTCCATCGTGCAGCAGCAAGCCTTTGTTGATGAGCTGAGTAACTTGCCCCGCGGGCAATGATTTTTCGGCTAGCTGTTCATATCTTTCGACCTCAATCCCGGATTGAAGACGTAGACCCATAAGAAGATACTCTGCAGCCTGGTCCTCGGGCTGCAAGGCTTCAGTCTCGAATTTCTCTTCAGGTAGCATGGTGAGATAATCGCCCGGTTTGTTCGTTGCCGTAACGGCATCTTTACGATTACTCTTCGTCAACCTCCCATGAGCACCAGGTCCTATCCCAATATAATCCTGATACGTCCAATATAGCATGTTGTGGCGAGACTCATCGCCCGGGGCGGCATGATTGGAGACTTCATAGGCGGGTTTGCCAGCGGCATCACAGATTTCCTGTGTCAGGTCATAAAAATCTGCTTGCAGAGGGTCGTCGGGCAGGGACCAGTCCTTGCGGTCAACGGCTTTTTGAAAAGCCGTATCTGGCTCTACGGTTAATTGATATAAGGATAAATGTTGTACACCCGTCTCAATAGCCGATGTCAGTTCTTGTTGCCAATCAGCAAGGCTTTGCTCGGGTCTTGCGTAGATCAGATCTAGGGTCGTTCGGTCGAATGTTTTGAGCGACAAATCAAGGGCGGCACGGGCTTCACTGGCTGAATGGTTGCGCCCCAGGAATTTAAGCGCCGCATCGTCGAAAGACTGGAGGCCCAAAGAGAGGCGATTGATGCCCACTGATCTGAAGTCTCGAAAGCGGGCCTGCTCGGCATCAGTTGGATTGGCTTCCAAAGTGATCTCAATGTTGTCGGAAGGGTGCCATAGCTCTTTACACACCTCGATCAGTGCAGCGACAAGTTCAGGCGGCATAAGAGACGGGGTGCCGCCGCCAAAATAAATACTGGTCAGCGTGCGCTCACCAGTTTGGTCCGCAAACCACCTCAGGTCCTGCGTGAGCACTTCTTGCCACAGGCTGATATCAACGGCGCGGTTTTTGTAGACGTTGAAGTCACAATAAGGGCAAATTCGTGCGCAAAAAGGCCAGTGGATATAGATGCCGAAGGCCATATCTGAGTTCAGCCTTTACTCGAAGCATCTCGCCAGCATGGCCTCTACGGCGAGAGCCCGATGCGAAATGGCTTTCTTCTCGTCCGTTGCAATCTCCGCGAAGGTCTGGGTTCGGCCAACAGGCATAAACATCGGATCATAGCCAAAGCCACCATTGCCGCGCGGTGGCCAGATCAGTTTGCCTTTGCATTCCCCCCGCGTGACTTCCATGTGCTCATCTGGCCATGCAAGGGTGAGCACACAGATAAAAGCCGCAGATCGGTCATCATTACCCGCCGCCTGCAAGCCGTCCTCTATCTTGCGCATGGCCATCCCAAAGTCTTTCTCTGGTCCGGCCCATCTGGCAGAAAAAATGCCCGGATCGCCGTTCAGAGCGCTCACAGCCAATCCTGAATCATCGGCCAGAGCTGGCAGGTCGCTGGCTTTAGCTGCCGCTAGCGCCTTCAGGGCGGAATTTGCTTCAAACGTGTCTCCGGTCTCCTCTGGTTCTGGCAGATTCAACTCCGCGGCAGAGATGACTGTGACCCCTAAAGGGGCCAATAATCCGGAAAACTCGGCCAATTTGCCCTTATTGTGGCTCGCGAGGACTAATTTTTTGCCAGAAAATTTTCTAATCATTTCAATGGGTTAAATCCTTGCTTGTTGAAAAACGACAAAAAAATATCGTTTTTCAATAAAAACCTCTTGCATCGTTTTTCGATATGTCTATATTGATAAACAATAAGGCCGAACAAAAAAGCAGGCCAGAGAGTACCAAGTAAGAACACCCAAGAAAAAGGGCGGAAAGGCAAAAGCCGAACCGCCCAAAGTTAAAAATCGAAGTTTGAAAAACAGAAATTGGAGATTTCACATGTCTAACAAACAGAACACTAAATTCGCTGGTTTTGGTCAGTTTGTCAATATCACAGCATCTCTGGCTGTCGTGGCGATTATCGCCCTCGGCTATGTCAGCGCAATTTCCGACCTGCCTGTCACCATCTGACGCGGGAACGAACAGGGCGGCATTCATAACTTTTAACCCAACGCCCTAACGTGGGTGCCGCCCTGAA
>JALEGM010000278.1 GCA_022763145.1 Aquisalinus sp.
CATTATCAAGAGATAGCATTTTCTCGCCATGCTCAACCTTAGAAAAGGTAGTCGAAGGCGGCGCCCCCACAAGCAACTCTGGGCTTAACAAATCATGTAAATCTGGGTACAGCCTTTCTAATTCCTTCAACTCCTGCCTTAACTGATCAAAGCTGCTATCACTAATTTCTGGCTTTCCCTCATAATACAAACTATCGTGCCTGAGAATATCAGACTTCAAATTTTCATATTGAGCCCGGACGCGTGTAGGTATACTATTAGCTTTGCTCACAAAATCGCCTCCTGAAACTACACAACGCCCTACAATAGGCTGGCCAGATATGGCAAGTTTCAAGGCCTTGTAGTTCCACAAACCAGCAGCCGGACAGCAGCTGCACGGGCTTCCGCAGTGATCTGTGCACCTGACAGCATTCGGGCAATTTCATCAATGCGCTCTTCCTGCGAAAGGGCCGCGATATGGGTGGTAATTTTTTTTCGTCCAGACTTAGCCACCTGAAAATGCGCTCGGGCCCGGGCTGCGACCTGCGGTGAATGAGTGACAACCAGTACTTGCGCGTTGGTTGCCAGCGTAGAAAGCCGTTCACCCACCGCATCTGCCACAGCACCGCCGATGCCGGCATCTACTTCGTCGAAGATGATAACGGTGCGGTTCTCTTCCGCCATCAAGGCTGCTTTGAGCGCAAGGACAAAGCGGGACAATTCACCCCCTGATGCAATCTGCTTCAAAGGCCCAAGGGGCGCGCCGGGATTAGTTGAAATCATGAACTGCACCCGGTCACTGCCAGCCGGGCCAGCCTTGTCAGTTGAACTCTCGACAGAAACGGTAAACGTCGCCTTGCCCAGTTTCAGCGGCGCCAGTTCTTTTTTGACAGCCTTGTCGAGGGCTTTTGCCGCCTTGCGGCGGGCGGCGGAGAGTTTTTCTGCGCGGCGCGCATAGGTGGCTTCAGCCTCTTTGAGATTTTTTTCCAGCTGCTCGAATGTCACCTCCCCCTGATCAAGCAATGAAAGGGCCTCGGACGACTGCTGAAGGAAGAGGTGCAAGTCACCCGGCACAACATTATATTTTCGAGCAGCGGCGCGTAAGGCAAAAAGGCGCTCCTCGACACTGTTCAATTCATCTGCATCATACTGGAAAGTCTCAACTGCAGCTGAAACTGTCTGACGGGCTTCGGCGAGTTCGGTCAGCGCGGTATCAATCCGGGTGACGACCTCTGGCAGGGCGGAACCTGCCGCCGCGCCAGCCACAGCGGAAATTTTTTCAAGGCGGGCAAGCACGGAGGTTAAACGACGTTCTGTCGCATCATCATTGAGAAGGTCAGCAGCTTCGCCAATTTCGCCTGCAATTTTTTCTGCGGCCATCAATTCGGCGCGCCGTTCAGCCAGGCTCGCTTCTTCCTCTGCTTGCGGGGCGAGTGCGTCCAGTTCTTCAACTACGTGACGCAGATAATCAGCTTCGCGCAAAGCCGCTTCTCTGGCGGCACGCTTTTCAATCAGCACCTCTCTTGTGTGCTGCAAATCCCGCCAGGCATTAGTCACCAGGGCCACTTGCCGCTCCAACTTGCCATACGTGTCCAGTAAGGCGCGATGCGCTGCAACCTCCAGAAAGCCCTGACCTGCATGCTGACCATGTACTTCAATCAGAGCCGCACCAACTGTCTTCAAGAGGCTGATACTGACTGGCTGATCGTTAATATAGGCACGGGAGCGGCCATCCGCCTCCTGCACACGGCGCAGGATGATCTCGCCCAGGTCTTGCACATCGTCGTGAAAATCGCTTTCGGTAAGAACCCGCCAGACATGGTGCCCAACAGGCACATCAAAAGCAGCACTGACAGAACCGGATGTGACGCCCTGCCTCACCAGGGACTTATCTGCCCGGCCGCCCATGGCCAACCCAAGCGCATCCAGCATAATGGACTTACCCGCACCCGTTTCACCGGTCAGAGCCGTTAATCCTTCGGCGAGGGGAATCGACAGGCGTTCGATCAACACGATGTCCTGAATGAAGAGATCCCTTAGACGCGCCTGCGCCTTACTGACACTTGACAGGGGAGCTGAGCATGATCTGCTACGTTTTGACTTTTTTTTCTTCGCCCCTTCCCCAGATAAAATACTCTCCAGTAATCCTTCGTTGTTACTGGTGGAAGATGAGTCAGTGCCATCCTGAATGGTAAAATCCAGATCCATTGTTCCTAATTCCATATACGCCTGACCCTGTTAGCGAGGTCAGAAATCGCATAAGAACATATAGAGAACAATCGCTACTTTCGCAAGAGGCTGCGTGAGAATTTTACAAGAACATTATCGAGACACATTTAACCATACCACTGGGCGCACGTCCGCACTGGCGAAAATCTATTTAAATGTCGCGAAGTTCAGCTTAACCGTCAGCCTGAGCTGTGCGCTGTTCCTGTGATGCCTTGAAAGCATCTTCCAGATCGCGGCTACGGAATAAGCGGTATGTATCTTCGTACCATTCACCGCCAGGATAATTGAAGCCAAGGATTGCAGCATGCCGCTGCGCCTCTGGCAGGACACCAAGCTCAAGATAAGCTTCCACCAAACGGTGCAATGCTTCTTCCGTGTGGCTTGTTGTCTGGAAGTTTTCGACCACGTTGTTGAAGCGGTTGATCGCAGCCACATGCTGGTTACGGCGCAGATAGAAACGGCCAACTTCCATTTCCTTACCTGCAAGGTGGTCATAAGTCATATCCAGCTTGAGGCGCGCATCACGCGCATACTCTGTATCCGGATAGCGACGCATCACGTCATTAAGAGCTTCCAGCGCGTTGCGCGTGATATCCTGATCGCGCTCAACGTCACGAATGCGCTCATAGTGGCACATGGCGCGGAGGTAATACGCATACGGCGCATCTTTGTTACCAGGATGGATAGACAGGAACCGCTCGATATCAGCCAGTGCATCTTCATACTGGGTCTGTTCATATTTCACGAAAGCAGACATCAGCATGGCGCGGCGTGCCCAGGAAGAATAAGGGTGCTGGCGTTCAACCTCGTCAAAGAACAGGATTGCTTCGTCAAATCGGCGGCGCTCCATATTGTCCACCGCTTCCTGGTACAATGCCTCTACCGGGCGCTCGACGTAAGCGAACTTATCGCGGGCATCCGTGTCGTTGCCAGAGCAGGCAGAAAGACCAAGAGCCAGTGCGCAGGCAGCGGCCAGGGCTTTGACAGAAACAGTGGTTCCAAGACGCATATTCAGTGGCTCCTCAACTTATGCCAGAGATACTCGATTTTGAGCCATAAGTCTTATGGGCAAACCGCCGCATGGTCAAATGTCCATACGTCGCTGAACTGGGCAAAATGGCTTAAAAATCAGAAACGTGCGCGCAGGAAAGAGCCTTATTGGGTACAGCTCTTAAGCGTGCGCGCGGATTGTATCGGCCTCAGCCGCGCTGACACTCACCAGCTCAACCTTATCAGGGTTATCAAGTATGGCTTGAGCAAGGCGTGTGTTCATGTCGTGCCCTGGCTTGAAGGCCGTCACCCGGCCCTGCAATGGCATACCCAGCAAAAACAGGTCACCCAGAAGATCCAGTGCCTTGTGGGACGCAAATTCATTGGTAAGACGCAAGCCGCCTTCGTTCTCAATCTGGCCGTTATTGACCACAATCGCATTGTCATAAGAGCCGCCAAGGGCAAGACCGCGCGCGCGCATGGCCTCAACGTCACTCAAATAACAAAACGTACGGGCCGGGGCGACATTGGCCTGAAACTCGGCTGGCGTTACTGTCATGGAGGCGCGCTGTTTGCCGATGGCCGGGTCAACATAATCTACCAGCACATCAATATTGAAAGCAGACGCTTCGTCCTCATCCAGCGGCAAGGCATACGCCCAGCGATCACCATCCTGGACGCTGATCTTTTCCTTGATACGTAGAGCAAATTTCGGGCTGTTCAGCTGGCGCAGACCTGCGCGTTCAATCAAGTCAAGGAATGGCTCGGCGCTGCCATCCATGATCGGCAATTCGGCATTGTCCACTTCGACAATGACATTATCGACACCATAGCCAGCAAAAGCAGCCATCAGATGCTCAACCGTAGAAATTTCGATACCGTGCTCATTGATCAGAGATGTGCCAAGCTGTGTCCCGGCAACATTTGCAGGCGATGCCTTTATAGAAACCTGGTTCAGTGATGCAGCTTGTGCATCAAGGCTATTGCAGGTCAGGAGATCAATACGGCGAAAAATAATGCCTGTGCCGGCTGGCGCTGGATGCAACTGCATGGTCACTTGCTCGCCACAATGCAGGCCTATCCCCTCACAGGAGACAGGTGTCTTGATTGTGGTTTGCATGAGAAATGATGAATGCGTGTCTAACTGATCGAACACCGGAATTACGCCCTACACTACAGCCTGACCATAAGAAACTGGCCGGATTAAAATTGCCCCCACCGGACAGCTTCAATATGCGCAAGAGGACGCCCGCATTCAAATAAAGGTATGTTACACAATGCTACAGATGGCCGTTAACCATCTGTTATTATTGGTTAATTTTTGTAACAATCGTATGCCGCAGGTGCAGCATAATACAATCTGCTTCAGCGACCACTTTTGCGGCGCAGGAAAGCGGGAATTTCAAGATCCGAGTTGCGGTCTTTAATGAAATCGTGATGTGGAAATAATCTCAACCTATAAAGTATTGACGAAATCAAAATAGTGACCTCTACTATTAATCGTAATGGTTAAAGGAGACAGTTATGAGAGAACTAACATCTGATGAGTTAAAATTAGTTACTGGTGGCGCCGAGACTGATGGTGCAACTGACGGACAGGGAGGTGCAACGCCAGACGGCCATAAGCATCCAGGAATAACTGGATATGGTCAAAATCCGGCCCCCGAGCGGCAATCCAACGCATTACAACGAGCTGCTTTCGAGTTCATGAGTGAACGCATCCGAAATGAACCAATAGAACCTGTAGAACACGGCGGTGGGGTACGAGGATAATCAGACAATACAAGGGCGTTTTTGGAGGTATATGGAAATTACCTTCTACTGCCTTTCCTTAAGAAGGCAGGAATTTCAAGATCCGGATCACGCTCTTCCTTGAACAGGTCATCAGCCTCGGATCGCGTGCGCCGTGCGGATTGATTGCGCGCTGGCGGTGTAGAGTGCTGATCGACGCCAAAGGTTTCTTTCAGAAGACCCACTGCTGCGTTGAGCGGGGATCGACTGTTTTTCTGCTCCTCACGGAACGGATTGCGCAAACCCGGGCTACCGGACTCGGTCGCAGGGCGCAATGTGCCCGTGTCTACCTCATCGGCATCCTCTGTCAGCAGCTTGCGAATACGTGCATGCACATCGCCGACCGGATTGGCCGCTTCATCTGCCGCAGCCACATCTTTGGTTGCATCACTCTTTGGCGTCACAGATGCTTGCGCCGCCATCGGCGTCGTGGCCGGAAGATCTTCTGTGAACAGTTCATGGCTGGCTGCAATATCGACATCTGTATCCTCAGAAACGGAAATATCCGCCATCGGTAGTTCCGGCACTTCAACAGTGGTTGTCGGCGCAATTGTCCCAAGCCATGGGCGAGATTCCTGCGGTGCAGGCTGTACTGCCGGGGCGACTGCCTGTGCTTGCGCTGTCTGGTTGGAGGTCACGGTTTTCTGCTCCGCGTCGATACCAGTCGCAACGACGGAGACACGCATCTTGCCGTCCAGCTCACTGGAGAAGGTGGAACCAACGATAATATTGGCATCCGGATCGACTTCCGAGCGGATACGGTTCGCCGCCTCATCAACCTCGAAGAGTTTCATATCCATGCCGCCAGTGATGTTGATGAGCACGCCGCGCGCACCCTTCATGGAAACTTCATCAAGCAGTGGGTTAGAGATCGCCGCTTCTGCGGCCTCGGAGGCACGTTTGTCGCCTTCTGCCTCACCAGTGCCCATCATCGCTTTACCCATCTCCGACATGACAGAGCGCACGTCGGCAAAGTCGAGGTTAATCAGGCCAGGGACGATCATCAGGTCAGTGATACCGCGCACGCCCGAATGCAGCACTTCGTCAGCCATGGCGAATGCATCGGCAAAAGTCGTACTATCGTCCGCAATACGGAACAGGTTCTGGTTCGGGATAATCAGCAGCGTATCAACATATTTCTGTAATTCGAGAATGCCACTCTCGGCGATACGCATGCGGCGCGCGCCTTCAAAATGGAACGGCTTGGTGACAACACCAACCGTCAGGATGTTACGCTCGCGCGCTGCCTTGGCGATGACGGGTGCCGCGCCGGTGCCTGTGCCGCCGCCCATACCAGCTGTTATGAAGAGCATGTTGGAGCCGGAGATGAGGTCCATGACCTCGGCAAGACTTTCCTCTGCTGCCGCCTGCCCGACTTCAGGCTGGGAGCCCGCACCGAGGCCTTGCGTGAGAGCTGTGCCGAGTTGGATTTTGTGATCTGCCAGAGCAAGGCCCACAGCCTGAGCATCCGTGTTAGCGACAACAAACTCGACACCTTCAAGCTGGCTTTCGATCATATTATTGACGGCATTCCCGCCAGCGCCACCGACGCCAATTACAGAAATTCTTGGTTTAAGTTCAGTCACGGTTGGCACACTCAGGTTCAAAGGCATCAGGTCTCTCCAGGGGTCGCGCGGCAAGAGTAGCTAAGAAGGCATGGTTAAAGAATCAGTCATGTCCGTTACCAAATGGTTAACGGGAGATTAACTCTCACTGAAAGTTGCCGAGGCATTTGAGATAGCAGTCTGCGCCCCTCCCATAAGCAGTGACCTGATTGCCAATTGTTTCAGAAAACGCATAGTGGCCGAATAGTTTCCAGGATTTCAGGAAGGTGGAGTGATGAGAGCGGTTTTTGTTGTTACAGGGCTGATTTTAGCCGGCGTTATTGGCTGGAACGTCATTGGACCAGATTGGCGAGCGCTTCTGTCAAATCCGCCAAGATCAACGGATGTTCTGTTCTGGAGTCAGGGACAGCG
>JALEGM010000279.1 GCA_022763145.1 Aquisalinus sp.
AAGCGCTGCGCATTCAGGGCAATATCGCGGAGGAAATTGGCTGGGACGTTTCAGTATCCACTATTTATCGCCCGCGCTTCATCCAAAATTTTGTTTTCCGTCTATCTGGTGCAGCATTACTGCCCGGTGATGGATTTGATGATCTGTTCGAGAACAAGGAGCGTGATGATTATTACTACTCCATTCTGTTCAACGGCACTGTGACTTATTAGGGGACTCATCCGTATGCTTATTGGAAGCACGCTTAACTTAACCAGACTTCTTGTTCTGGCTGCCGGCACGCTCAGTCTTGTCGGCTTGTCTTCCGCATATGCTGCCGGCGAAAAAGAAAAACCGCAAAAGGTCACATATGTCACCGCGCCAAATGCACCCAAGTCTCAAACCATTGACATGGTGCGCGCCAAAAGTGACGGATGTCAGAGTTGTCACCTTGAAACCGACGAACCTTCAATGCACGCAACTCCCGGCATCAACCTGGGCTGTACAGACTGTCACGGTGGGGACGCAACCGTGTTTCTGCCAGAAGATGTGGAGTGGCCTGCACATCTGACGCGTGAGAATATTAGTCATGGCGGTGAATATGCCAGTGGATATGGCAAAGCCCCCCATGGAGATGAGCATAGCGACGCGGACCACCATAAAGATGGATATGGCGACAAGGGCCATAGCGCCAGCAAGGACGGCGATTACTATGCGCCCAAGAACGAGTTTGAAAAGTACCGTAATGCGGCGCACGTCCTGCCGACCTATCCTAAAAGCTGGAATTGGCCATCTGCCGCTAATCCGAAACAGAGCTATACAATCCTCAATAAGGAAGCACCTGAGTATATTCGCTTCGTGAACCCGTCTGATTATCGTGTGGCGCGCGAAGCTTGTGGTGCATGTCATATGGAAATTATTCAGGCGGCGGAGCGCTCTCTGATGGCAACCGGTGCGATGCTCTGGGGCGGGGCGGCCTACAATAATGGCATCCTCCCCTTCAAGAACTATGTCATCGGCGAAGCCTACACTCGCGAAGGCAAACCCGCCGGGCTTTGTTCACCAGGTGAGGAGCGCACAGAGCCCAATGCCATTCTCGACCTGATTGGATGTGACAAGATACCACCTGAAAACGCACTGGCACGCGGCGCTCTCCCGGCGCTAGGTACTTTGCCAACATGGCACGTTATGCCGCCCGCAGATGTCTTCCGTGTATTTGAGCGCGGCGGGCGAAATGTAATTACCCAGTTTGCCGAAGTTGGACTTCCCAACTCCCTTGGTTTGATCCAGCGTCTTGAAGAACCAGGGCGTCCTGACTTGCGCCAATCCAACCGCGGTCCTGGGACCGGCTTGCGAGTAGCGATTCCTGTTCTGAATATTCATAAGACGCGTCTGAATGATCCTTTCACCTGGTTCTTCGGTACGAATGACCAGCAAGGCGATTATCGCAGTTCCGGTTGTGCTTCTTGTCACGTGGTTTATGCCAATGACCGTGAGATCCGGCACTCTATGATCTATGCGCAATATGGCCGTGACGGCACATCCGTTACCAAGGACCCAACTATTCCGCATGATGTAAGTGGGCATCCCCTTCGTCACGAGTTTACGCGCGCTATTCCCACGTCACTCTGTATGAACTGTCACATGCACCAACCTAATATGTTCCTGAACACATATTACGGGTACACGATGTGGGACTACGAATCAGACGCGCCCTTTATGTGGCCTGAGGAACAGCGCTACCCGACGATTGCAGAACAGCGAGAAATACTTGATCGCAACCCAGAAGGCGCCGCAGTACGCGGACTTTGGGGGGATCCGGAGTTCCTGCGTAATGTTTATGACCTAAATCCGCAACTTAAAGATACACAGTTTGCGGACTATCACGGTCACGGCTGGAATTTCCGCGCCATCTTCAAACGCGACCGCTACGGCAATCTACTCGATGCTGAAGGCAATATTGTCGAGAATGATGATCCCGAGAAATGGCGTAAGGAAGGTGAGCCAAAATTCGTGCCGCCTGGCACGAACCCAGGAAAGACAGTTCACATGATGTCTATCCATGCCGAAGTTGGTATGCAATGCGCGGATTGCCACTTCTCTCAAGACAGTCATGGCAATGGCTATATCCATGGTGAAGTTGCGAATGCCGTAGAAATTCGCTGCCGGGATTGTCATGGTACGGCTGATGCCTATCCAACACTCAAAACATCCAATGTGGCAGCGCGCCCCGGCGGGACAGATTTATCAGCCTTGCGTAACCCGGACGGGCGCCGTCGCTTTGAATGGGTAACACGTGACGGCAAGCGCACGCTCATACAGCGCTCCCTGCTCGACCCAACCGTTGAATGGGAGATGTCGCTGGTGAAAGACTCCGTGACACGAGGTCATCCTGATTTCAATGAGAAGTCAGCGCGCGCCAAAATGGTTACAGATGCAAAGTCATCCAGTGGCGACTTCATGTGGGGGCCTGGTGTGTCCAAGGAAGAACGCGCTCACAATGATGATGATATGGCCTGCTATACTTGCCACCTATCCTGGACAACATCCTGTGGCGGCTGTCACCTGCCGATTGAAGCTAACTGGAAAACGACAGCACATAAATTTGACGGCGAAATGACCCGCAACTATGCGACCTATAATCCGCAGGTCGCCCGTGACCAAATGTTCCAGCTGGGCAAGCACCAGACGACAAAGGATAATATCATCGCGCCAGTGCGGTCGTCTTCTGCCCTTGTCCTTTCATCAACTAACGTCAACCGCGAACGGATTTATGTGCAGCAACCACCGATTGCGGCCTCGGGGTATTCATCACAGGCTTTCGCACCCCACTTCCCTCATACAGTTCGCCTGACGGAAACCAAGACCTGCACGGACTGTCATATCTCAGATGAAAATGACAACAATGCCATCATGGCGCAGCTACTGCTCCTCGGAACAAACTTTGTGAATTTCGTCGGCTTGCACACCTGGGTCGGTACGGCTGATGCCTATGAAGCTATTCGTGTAACTGAGTGGGACGAACCTCAAGCCGTGTTCGGTTCTTACCTGCACAAATATGCTTACCCCGATTATTTCGAGAAACATGTCGAGCAGAATGACCGCGAACTGGTGAACTGGATTCGGGGGCGCATCTTCGACCTTGATAACAAGGGCTCTGGTGAAACTGGCGCCCTCGAAGAGATCGCCAATGTTCGACAAGACACCCAAGGAGCTGTGAACTGTCTGCAACATCGCGGTGAGTATCTGTTTGTTGCTGAAGGCAAAGGCGGGTTCCGTGTCTACGACATTGCCAGTATCGGTAATAAAGGTTTCTCGGAGCGCTCCATTACTGCACCATTTTCTCCCCTTGGGCACGATACACATGTCAAGACGAAGAACGCCACTTGCATGGCACTACCGACAAATCAGCCAATTGCACCGGAACGTAATGTGGGCGACCTGATGCGGGTTGATAATCAGGAACAGCCTTTCCACCCGATTTACAACTATGCCGTTGTTGTCGATTCTGAAGAGGGGCTGATCCTGGTTGATGTGAATACACTTGCTGATGGTGAGCCGCGCAATAACTTCCTTGAGCGCGACCTTACGTGGAATGCCGGTAACGTCCTTAATGGTGCCCGTCACATTACGCTGGCTGGCTATATCGCTTACATCACGACCGATGCAGGTCTAACTGTGATCGACCTTAACAATCCTCTGCAGCCTGAGCACAAAGGTACAATCCCTCTTGATGATGCCCGGGCAACGGCCGTTCAATTCCGCTATCTCTGGGTAACAACAGCCAATGGACTGGAGCTTATGGATATCACCACGCTTGACGCGCCAGTGCATATACCATCAGCAACCGTGCCATTTGCTGATGCGCACAAAGTCTATCTGGCCAGAACATATGCGTATGTTGCTGCCGGCAGCGAAGGCCTTGTGATCGTGGACATTGAGAAGCCGGAAGCACCAGAAATCTTCAAACAGGTAACACTGGATGGACAACTCTCGGACGCACGTGATGTCATGGTTGCCACGACGAATGCCTCGCTTTTCGCCTATGTGGCAGACGGTGTTAACGGCTTCAAACTGCTACAGCTCACTAGCCCCACTCTTCAGCCCAACTTCTATGGCTTCTCACCTGCACCGAACCCGGAGCTGATTGCCTGGAAGAGAACAAGGTCTGCGGCCCTTGCATTGGCCAAGGGCATGGATCGTGACCGAGCGGTCGATGAAACAGGGCATCAGATGGCAGTCTTCGGACGCCTTGGTTCGCGGCCATTCACACGGCCCGAGATGGAAGACTTGTTCCTAAACGATGATGGTGAAATTTATACCGTAAATGATACGCCAGACCTTGAAAACTACTTGCCAAACTAGACATTCGACCGGGTCTATGATGTCATGAGGTAGGCGCTGCGGAACATATGGCACCCTCTGCTACCTCTTATGCTTCAGAGGCAGATCAACCTGGCATGTCGGCTTAGTCCTGACCGCCAGCATAATCGACAAGGGCAGCAATACGCTTTTCTATCTTAGGGTGGGTCAGGAATATGCCAGCAAAGGGCTGATCATTATCAATGCACATCTGTTGCACATCGTTTGGCACCTCCAAACCCGACCGCCCACTGATCTTTTTAAGTGCCGAGATCATTGCATCAGGATCTCGAGTCAGATCCACAGCCCCGGCATCGGCCAGATACTCCCGACGCCTTGAGATGGCAAAGCGAATAACCAGAGCCAGAAGATAAGCAATCACGATAATCGCAACAGCGATGAGTATGACCGCCCCACCGCCTCGACTATCGCCATTGCGCCCCCTTGAATACCCACCGGAGCGCCTGCCAATTCTGAAGAAATTACGAAAAATGAGTTCGCCGACGAATGAAAAAATGCCAACAAATATAACCGATATAATCAGCAGTCGCACGTCCCGGTTGCGTATATGCGTCAACTCATGCGCAATCACAGCCCTGAGTTCTGGCGGATCCAGTGTCTTGATCAGACCACTGGTAAGCGTCACTGTATAGTTACTATCATCTATACCGCTGGCGTAGGCGTTAAGCGCTGGTGAGCGTATCACGCAAAGTCTTGGCATTGTCATACCACGCTCAATGCAGAGGTTTTCCAGCATGTTGTAGATTTCAGGTGCTTCTTTACGGCTAACAGGCTTTGCGCCCGTTGCAGCGTTAATCATCTTCTGATGAAACATCCAAGCGATCAGGAACCAGACGCCTGCGCCAATCAGTGCAAAAGGCCAATAGCGCGCGAATGTCTCTCCTGCATCAGAGAAGGCTACAGGCAGTGAAGATGCTGTACCGGACATACCTGTTACCAAGAGGATCAAACCATAAAGCAGGAAGCACAAAAGCAACGGGAAGCCTGCCATCAAAAGGACAGACTTCAAGTTATTATTCCAGATATGGCTTTGCAGGCCGTACGCACCCATACTTTAAAGTCCTAAAATTTGACTTCTGGTGCTTTCTCCACAGCGGCTCTACTAGCTTCAGGAATTTCAAAAAATTCTCGGGTTTCAAAATTCCCCATTGGAGCAATGAAATTACCAGGTATCTGTTGAATCTGCGTATTATATTCCTGCACAGAATTATTGAAGAACCGACGGGCCGCAGCAATCTTGTTTTCGATATCAGATAATTCGCGCTGTAACTCCAGGAAATTGGTATTAGCCTTCAACTCCGGATAAGCTTCAGCTAAGGCGAACAACCTTCCCAAAGCCGCTCCTAGTACGCCTTCCGCTGCCCCCTGAGCCGCAGGGCCATTTGCTGATACGGCTGAGTTACGAGCCGAAATTACAGCCTCGAGTGTTTCTTTCTCATGGGATGCATAACCTTTCACCGTTTCTACAAGGTTTGGCACCAGATCATGCCGTTGCTTCAACTGCACATCAACATCAGCGAACGCTTGGTCACATCGCTGGTTGAGCATGACAATACGGTTGTAAATGCCAATGAAGATGAACGCGAGAACAGCAACAATGCCGAGTAAAACTAACGTGGTGCCCATGATGACCTCTTTCGTGTAATTCTGTTCCTTATATCATAGGTCTGTTGGGAATACCTTAAAAGCAATAACAGATTATCCTGCAAGGTCGGCTAATCCTTCCCGAAGTTGAGCGCTTTGGGAAAACCCTTCGGCACAATCTTGCCGGCTTGTGCGCGCTTGCCCAGCCAGTCTTTCCACTTACTCTCGGATTGTATACGCCCTGCCCTGTCCTTCCAGCTTAACCCATCTTTCTTCTGAAACACCGTGGCATCGGACAAGATTCCATCAGAGAATTTCTGCAAGACCACTCCTTTGCCGCGTGACATTATCGGCAATTCCTGTGCAGGAAAGATGAGTAGTTTACGATTGCTGCCAACAGAAGCAAGCATTGCATCTTTATCGAGAGCTGCACTCATCAGTCGACAAACCTTCGCTTCAACATCACCTGTAACATTCAAAATCTGTTTGCCCTTTTTGGTGGTTGCGAGACAGTCAGACTCTGCGACAAAAAAACCGTGGCCAGCAGTAGAGGCAACAAGTAATGTCCGCTCACCATCATAAATGAACATAGCCGAGACATCATGATCATTGCCCATGTCCACCATAAGGCGGACAGGTTCACCATGCCCACGCCCTCCTGGCAGATCTCGCACATCAAGCGTATAAAACTTGCCATTTGTACCGAAGAGCATCAGTTTTTCATTAGTCATGGCATGAAGCACGTGCCCTTCACGATCTCCATCCTTGTATTTGATATCTGCCGTATTTTCGACATGGCCGCGCATTGTGCGCACCCAGCCTTTTTCAGATAAGATGATGGTGACAGGCTCTTTTTCGACCAGCTCATCCAAATCGACCAATATTTCTGCAGGCGCACCTTCGATCAACGTCCGCCGTCTGCCTAGATCACTTTTAGGGTCAAAGGCTTTCTTCACTTTGCGAAGTTGATCAGTGATTTTTTTCCACTGCGCTTCATCAGATTTAAGCAATGCACGCAGATCTTTTTGCTCCTTGCGAAGCTCTTTATGCTCTTTCTTAAGTTCAAGCTCTTCAAGCTTCCGCAAAGAGCGCAGACGCATATTCAAGATTGCTTCAGCCTGTGTATCGGTCAGATCGAAGGCCTTCATAAGCTCTTTTTTTGGCTCATCCTCGTACCGAATAATCCGAATGACTTCATCCAGATTAAGATAAGCAACAAGATAGCCTTCAAGAACTTCCAGCCGATGCGCAATCTTATCAAGCCGGTATTCTGTTCGGCGAACAAGTACTTCTTTTCTGTGCGTAAGAAACGCCTGTAAAGACTCGCGCAAAGACATAACGCGCGGTGTACCCTTGGCATCCAAAACATTGAGGTTCAAGGAAACACGGGTCTCAAGATCAGTCTGCTTGAACAGGGTTTCCATCAACACTGCTGGATCCACGTTCTGTGACTTGGGCTCCAAAATAAGTCGGATATCTTCAGCAGACTCATCGCGAATATCAGCGAGTAGAGGCAATTTTCGATTCTGTATCAGCTCGGCAATTTTCTCTATCAGTTTTGATTTTTGCACTTGGTACGGAATTTCCGTGACTACAATCTGATAACGGCCACGCGGCAAATCTTCAGAAGACCACTTGGCTCGAACACGGAACCCGCCTTTGCCCGTTGCATAAGCCTCAATGATGTTTTCTTGATCTTCCACACAGACAGCACCTGTTGGAAAGTCTGGACCCTTTACGTATTTCTCAACCAGCGTTTTTGCTGATGCGTTCGGATATTTTATAATGTGAATTGAGGCGTCAATCAGTTCAGCAACATTATGTGGTGGAATTGATGTCGCCATCCCCACAGCGATACCTGTTGCTCCGTTTGCCAAAAGGTTGGGGAATGCCGCCGGCAAAACAGCTGGTTCCGTATCATTGCCGTCATAGTTCTCACGAAAATCTACGGTATTATCGTCTATTCCCTCTAGCAGTAGCGTCGCAGCTTCTGTCATGCGGCTCTCAGTATACCGCATAGCCGCTGCATTATCACCATCGATGTTGCCGAAATTACCCTGGCCGTCTACCAATGGGTAACGAACTGCAAAATCCTGAGCAAGGCGAACAAGTGCATCATATATAGATTGATCACCATGCGGATGATACTTACCGATCACGTCCCCGACAACACGGGCGGACTTCTTATGAGCACCCGCGGGGTTCAGTTTCATCTGAAGCATTGCATAGATGATACGGCGCTGCACGGGCTTCAAACCATCTCGTACGTCCGGTAAGGCGCGGGATGTAATGGTCGAAAGAGCATAGGCCAGATAGCGCCTGGAAAGCGCGTCTGACAGCGGCTCAAGGAATATTTCTTCGCTTAAATCACTCATAATTTTGATTTACGGCTCTTCGGGCAGACCTTGCAAGAGGCTGTTGCCTCAACGGTGAGAAAGGCGGTCCTGTAATAGCCTGCGTGCATCTGGCATCTTATAACTCGACGGCAGCATGAGGCGCTCTTCAATAAAATAGGCCGTCAAGCGCAAAGCCGCTGCAATGTCTTGCCTGAGTGGCTCTCCCTGATCAATCAGAAATGGGGGTAACGGCAACATTTTATCCTTATAGGGAAGACCAGCGGTATAGGAGACGGCATTGCCAGACTTCGGCGAAACGAACACAAGCTCAGCGCCATCTTCAAGTCTCTCACCTGTTGCAGCGCATTGATCCAGCACCAAACCAAATCCCAGCTCTTTGAGTAGCCCAACTTCCCATTTCGCTAGAACTATCGGCCAGATATCTGTCTCTTCAAGCAAATCAAGCAGGATGACCGTGCCATCATATAGTTTTGGCAGTGATTGCCGCTCAGGCAAACAGAGCTTCAGAACAGAGGTAACAGCAGTAAGGGCAGTTAGCCCAAGTTGGCTGTACATCAAAGTCGCCGCACGCGGCGTTGTTAACTCCAGTATAAAATGCCCGAGACTATCTTCAGACCTACCCTTCCATGTCACTGTGACGCTATTGCCAGCCTGCAGCAGGGGCTTTTTTTGCCGCCCCTGCCCACCATGCACCAACGCGGCCACTCGACCTGCCGACGGCGTAAATACGTTAACGACAGCATGGTTTTCACCATGAGGTAGCGCGTCCAGAATTATGGCTTCGTCGGTCCATTCCATGGATATACTTTCGATGACTTGAACGGTTACCTGTGAAATCAAGGCGCCGGTCAAGTTACATTCAATCCCATTTCACGCAATCGCGCCCGATTGTCTGTCCAGTTTTCCCGAACCTTCACAAAAAGAAACAAGTGGACTTTCTCCCCAAAAAGACTCTCCATCTCTTCACGCGCGGCCTGTCCAATAATTTTTATGGACTTGCCCTTCTGGCCAAGAACAAGAGCTTTCTGCCCATCGCGCTCGACATAGATGACCTGCTCTATACGCAACTCTCTTTTCTTTGTGCGTGTCCAACTTTCTGTTTCAACAGTCAGACTGTAAGGCAGTTCCTGATGCAATCTCAGGAAGAGCTTTTCACGGGTTATTTCAGCTGCCATGAGTCGGTCTGATATATCTGAAAGCTGGTCTTCCGGGTAAAGCCACACGCCATTCGGCGCATTCCCGGATAAATAGGATTGCACCTCTTGTGTGCCGCGCGCCTTATCCGCGGATATCATGAATGTTTCCTGAAACAGACCGGTTGAAGCAAAATGCTTAATTAACGGCAGAAGGTATTCTGCTGGTAACAAGTCTATCTTGTTCAGTACCAGTATTGCTTTTCGATCTGCCTCTTGCAGATTTTTTACAATAAGGTCTGTATCCTCAGCGGCTTTGTGATCCGCTCTGGAAGCTTCGGTCTCTCGCAGCACAGCACTATATGCCTTCGCGTCAACAAGCAGCAATGTGAAGTCCACATCATCAGCTCCTTCCCAAGCGGCAGAAACCATCGCTTCATCGAGTCTGCGGCGTGGCTTGAAAATACCTGGCGTATCCACATAAATTAGCTGTGTATCACCATGGATGGCGACACCACGAATACTGGTTCGAGTCGTCTGCACTTTGTGGGTAACAATCGACACCTTCGCGCCAACCATATGATTGACGAAAGTGGACTTGCCGGCATTTGGGGCACCTATGACGGCCACAAAAGCGCATTTGGTGGCTTTACTGTCAGTTGATATCATCTTCAGTCCAGATTTTTTCCCGCAGAAGCAATTTTTGTGCAGCAAGAGTCTGAGCAGATCGTTTAGAATTTCCTGATGCGCTTTCAGGAGAAAGTCCCTGCACAGAAACTTCCACTGTGAAAACAGGCTCATGCGCAGGCCCACTATTCTTAAGGACCGTGTATTTTGGCGTTACCTTGTGCTCAGCCTGTGCCCATTCCTGCAAAGTCGTTTTACTGTCTTTGTATCTTTCTGCGAGACGGTCAAAGTCTTCCAGCCAATACATTCCATATGCCTTGTTAGCAGCAGCGAGACCGCCATCTATGTACAAAGCGCCAAGTAATGCCTCGCAGGCATCTCCCAAGATTGCCGGTTTCT
>JALEGM010000023.1 GCA_022763145.1 Aquisalinus sp.
GCGTCAGTTTTCCCCAAAATACCTTGCCGCATCACTCTCTAGAGTTAGCAATCTACCCGAGAAATATTCTCTTACGAAGCAGCCTTGGCCTGTGGTAAATCTGCACCGTGCAGGTTTCGCGGTTGCAACATCCGTGCACTCGCGGTAACACTGGGTTAGAGCATTATGCTGCCTCAGGGTGGCAATGACCTGGAGGGGGTTATGGTATTCAACAAACTTTTTGGTGGTGGTAATAAAGATCGTGGCTGGCAGGGCCCCAAGACAGTGAAGGCGCTGTTTGAAAAGGAACTGCTATTCGTCGCAGAACAACCGCAAGACAATCAGCTGGACCCGAAAACAATCGGCGACAAGAAACTGTACTTCTTTCCAATCGACCATGATTACCCCGGCGGTTCAGCAGCCATGCACAACGCCGTTTTCAGAAATTTCGGCCTGAACAAACAGGCAGCATTTGTTGTGGGTGACCCTGCTAATGTCGGCACGATCTTTGACGTGCTGAAAGCTGACCCGCTTTACGATGGGGGCGGTGCTGGCTCAGGCTTCAAGGACAAGGTGGCTCCTCACCTGGACCGTCTGGATCAGTCAGCGGAAGCCATTGGCAGCGTTAACGTCATCTCCCGCGAAAATGGAGACCTTGTCGGTTACAACACGGATGGTATCGGCTTCGTGCTCGGCCTTCTGCATGAGTATCCAAACTGCATCGAAGGCAAAAAAGTCCTTATTCTTGGTGCCGGTGGCACAGCCCTGCCAATCGCCTATGAAATGTCCCAACGCAATCCAAGTGAGATTGTCATCAGCAACCGGACAGTTGCGAAGGCAGAAAAAATTGCTGACTTGATTTCTCCATTCACCAAGGCTCGTGCTGTTGGTGAAGATGCGATCGGGGCGGAAATGGAAGGCGTAGGCGTTATCGTCAATACGTCCAACAAGGGTGCCCAACCGAACGAGAAATTCTCGGCTTTCGCGCCAATGACTGGTGACGTTGAAGGCGACATGGCCATAAGCATGGCGAATGTTGCTCGCCTGCCAAAAGATGCGATTGTTGCAGACATTCTTCTGGAACCGCTGACGACAACGATGAAACTTGCACAGGACAATGGCAACCGTACTCATAGTGGTCGCTTCATGAACCTGTTCCAGGCTGTCCCTGCCTTTAAGATCATGAACAAGATGAAAGATGACGATCTTCAAGGTATCATGAGCAGCGTCAATACCTGACGCTGCCTGCCCCTGATTTGTATCAGTACAGTATTTGCGTAAACTTATCGATTAACCCTAATACGAGGATGTCCCTATGGAACTGCCCCGTAACGAGATCGCTTTTCGCAAGGAATACGAAGAACTGGTCTTGCTAAATGCCCTCACCACTGTTTTCCGCCCAGGTAACAGGATTTTCCCGAGCTGGCGTGGCTACAAACCTGGTGAAGTTATTACAGCACGCATAATCGAGAAATGTGGCTGTGATGAGAAGGAGATAGCTCCGCTCTTCAATCACCATAAAATAAAGGTGCAAGTCGCTTCAATTCGCACACACCATATTGACGAGCTCACAGCAGCTCATTTCGCAGGCAGCTCCCCGGATGTGCATGATATTCAAAGTCTCAAAGATCATCTTGCACATATCTATGGCAAACCAATCTCAACTTATGATGACGAGATAACGCGCATCGAACTAGCCTATATCAGTTAAGATGAAACTCTACAGTTATTGGCGCAGTGGTACATCTTACCGCACACGGATTGCCCTTGAGCTTAAGGGCCTGTCTTATGATATTGTGCCTGTTGACCTGCGCACCGGTGCCCACAAAGAGCAGGATTTCTTGGCGCTAAATCCGCAAGGGCTTGTACCCTCTCTCAAAATTGAAGACAGCGTTACACTTTCGCAGTCTCCTGCTATCATTGAGTATCTTGAAGAGTGTTTCCCTGAGCGCCCTCTTCTGCCGAAAGAACCGACAGCTCGCGCACGCGTCCGGGCCATGGCTGCGCTAATTGGCTGTGACATTCACCCGCTCAATAATCTGCGTGTTCTGAAGTATCTCAGAGGCGACCTGCAACTTGATCAATCGCAGACTGATATATGGGCCCAAACGTGGATTACTGCAGGTTTTCGGGCACTGGAAGAGTTACTCTCTCAAGATACAGCACGCGGTGATTTCTGCTATAATAATCAGCCGGGCCTTGTTGAATGTTACCTGCTACCGCAGATTTACAGCGCCCAGCGCTTCAATCAGGATATGTCTCAGTTCCCTCTTCTCACTTCTATCGAAGAGGCATGCCTGGCGCTGGAGCCTATTCGGAAAGCCTATCCTGATAATCAGCCTGACGCTGACTGAGGGAAGCGCGCGCTGTCAAAAATACTTTCCACTTCTTCCGCATGGAGATCGTAATAGTATTCAGCTGGCGCCACAAAAAGCAGGAAGAACAGCTTATCGTCCAGGACGACGGCCTTGCCATCCCCTTTCATCGCCAGGCCAATTTGCGTCTTTGTCGTAAAGTTGAACCGCACACCTGTTTCTGGCGGAAAATCGTCTGGGCGCAGGTTACTTATTTCAACATCCACAAGGCCGTTATATTCCAGGCTATCTCGGAGAAACTCGACAATCTCACGATCGGTCATCGAAGCACGAAACCGCGGCACCAGTTTCTTCGGATCCGCTGAATAAATCAGCGCCTCTCCGTCGCTGATGTCTGTACCCAGAACGAGAACGTTCAGCAAAACCCCATCAATGGTCATTTCCTGAAGGTTTGTACGTGCATCAAACGGCAGTGCCGCCCAGGCTTTCCCCAAAGTTACCTGATAAGACTTCTCAGCCTGAAAGACGCCGGGACCAGCTTTCTCGATGCCAGTACAGGCCGCGAGCATTATCAGGCTTAGAGCGAGACCCAGAAAACGCAAATGACTAATCATGTTTGTTCCTCTTGCAGGGCTTCAACATACGACTCGATGAGTAGCTTATCAGAAGCTTCCGGTGCTTTTTCCAGATAAGTCCTGTACGCCTCAAGTGCCTGAGCCGGATTATCACTTCGGCGCTGTAACTCCCCAATCTCCCGCCATGTGGCAGCAGGTGCATCAGCGAAAGTAGAAGCCTTGATATAATCTTCAAGTGCCCGCGCCTCATCACCATCTTCACGACGCAACCTGTAGGCCTCCCCGCGCCGGAAATACAAGACACCCTGACGTGCACCACGTTCAAGCAGATGATTGATCAGAAATATGTGCTTGCCAAAATCACTCTGCACAAGATCAGCATCGAGCCATGTAGCCAAAAATGGGCCTGTGGCTTCAATATAAGTAGAGGTTGCTGTATCACCAGTTTCTGCTTCTTCTGAGGCCAACGCTTCAAGGTTCTCAATACGCTCTGAAGTCACAGGGTGCGTGCTGAAAATACTGGCCCTGGCAATCGTACGCCGATTGCGTTCGAGGTCAGAGTTTTCAACCTCAGACACCAAGTATTTCCAGATGGCGGCAGCTTCTTCGCCAGCATACCCCGCTTGAGTCGCGAATTCGAAACCCAGCTCATCTGCCTCACGTTCCTTGTCACGACCAAAACCATAAAGCCGGGCAGCAATGGAGAAGTCTCCCAGCACTGCTGCTTCAGGAACACCTGCAACAGCGGTTCCCATGCTGAACAAGAGAGACGCATTCGCGAGATTTTTTATCTCACGCCATTGCTGCAAGGAATGGCGCTGACGATAATGGGCAAATTCATGACCAATAACGAAGGCAAGCTGGGCCTCATTTTCTGCCCGCAGTAGCAGCCCTGTCCAGATCTGCATCTGCCCGTTTGGTGCCATATTGGCATTGAAGAATGGCTGCTTCACCACATAGACCCGCAAGTCAGGACAATAATCCGGACCAACAACCCTGCAGGCAACAGTCTGCACATATGCATTCAATGCGTCATCATTCTCAACCAGAGCTGATGATTTGAGTAGCTTCTCTGTTTCGTCCATTTGCAACCAGAGGCCAGCCTCGTCAGTTGTTTCTTCTGGCCTTTCACTGGCAGCTATTGGGTCAACATTCGTCGTCTCACAAGCCGCAAGAATGAGCACAGCGACGCTAACAATAACAGTCTTGAGAAAGGTCTTCTTGCTCATGAGGCATTCTCTTTCTCATGCAGCAATGGCATCTCCTTGAATATCACGTCGATCAGGGAAGCTGCACCCTCGGGCTTACGCATATCCGTACCGGGGCCTGTCTGGGCAACATTAAACCACACGATATCTCCCGTGCGGGTATCAACCAGGGACGCATAAGCCGCCTGCCCACCAGTACCCACACCGCCAACACCTGCGACCGCGAGACCAATGGCCATAGCTTGACGCCCAGAACTGGCATAGGAGCCGCGCGCAAACAGGAACAGCAGGTAGTCTGCCTCCTGCGTCTCGCTAAAAATCTGAACCCCTGGGCCAAGAGACCAGTCAAAGGTGTTTTCTTTCGTTGGTAAGGGTACCCCCAGAAACCTGTGTAGCAGGATAGTCTCCCCCACGGACTCATGCAGGCGTACAAGCTGTATCTCGCGCTCTTTGGCATCACTCAATGAATAGGAAATGATGTCATGATCACTTGCGGCAAGCACCTCCTGCATACTGGCAAGCAGGTTTTCACTACCCTGCCGGGTCCAGTCAGCCCGCACTTCTGCAATACCGGAAGCTTTGAGGAAGGAAAGCCGGACATCCGGCTCAACGAGCAGTACCTTTAATGCCCCATCATCAATGGTAGCATCATTGGTCGTCTGCATACTGCGCGTGGTCGTACACGCGGCTAGCAAGATGAAGAGGCTTAAAAAAACCGTCGATTTTTTGACTGTCGCAAGGTGCATCGCATGTAATCTAGTTACTATGCAAGCCAGCATGGCACACGCGGCGCCATGTCACCAGCCGAAACTGGCCTTCGTTTACAGGACATCCTGATCCTGAAACGGCATTCTGATACGCATTATGCGCGTTTCAGAAGTGGTGACAGTCAATTAGCCAATCAAAACAGCGCGGTTGGCGGACAGCCACTCACGAGCGAGCTTTTGAGCTTGAGCAACCTGGTCCGACGTCATCTCAAGGAGCAGTTCCTTGCAGTAAACGCGTGCCTGTGGGTTGCCTTTCATGGCTGACAGATTGAACCACTTATGCGCTTTCACGACATCATAGTCCTCGGCGCCTGGTGTGGAAGCCTCAAGACCCTTACGATACATGTCTTCACTCGACAGGATCGGTTGAGCCCCTTCAAGGTCAGTTGGTGAAACGGTAACGGACATTTTTCGTCCCCTCATTCTGTTTGTTGTTACAGCAACAGCCCTCTCTCGAGCCATTAACCAAACAGATTTTGACCAACTTATCCTGAAGATCACGTTAAAGTGAAATTTATAATTAGTTTACTGATTATTCAGCTTCCGTTAATGGTTACCTTTTGCTAACCATGATTTACGGAGTGCAAAGATTTTTATAGAGGCGGTCTGAGGGTGCAATAGGTGATATTCCCCACTTTGTCTCCCGCCAGCCAGACATTCTCAATGGATGCCACCATTGCGCAGAAACATGCACTGTTTCTGGTTGATCTGTAATATGACGAAATACCGGCTGAACTGGTTGACCAAGCAATTCCTCTGACCAGACAAAATAACAGGGCTTGCCGATATGGCTCTCATCCAGAGGGTTGTAAAACCTCAGATTGATTGAGCGCACAGCAGCATTCGGCAACAGGCGGCGCAGATTCCCGGATGTATCTTCCTCATACCCCAGATAAATCGCCTGCTCGTCGAGGCCAGCAGCTCGAATTTCTTTCCTGATTTCCGCATAAGGCCGCCAACGCTGACAATCATCACAGACCGGGCTGCCTGGATAGAAGACACCGATAAAGCGTATAAGGATGAGTAAGAATGCAGCCACACTCAACACCATCATCCATCTGTCAACGCGTTCCGGTGTGCTGCCCCCCTTTATCAACCACATCATCCAGAAAAAGCCGGGCAGGAAAAAAGGGATCACATAACGCTCGGTCACATTCGAAATACCAAACAGGACAACACCCACTAGGATCAACACGAAAGCGACAGCACTCGACCTCGCCAGCAGGCGCGTCAAAACATCTTCCGGCAGTTGTGCCATACGAGCCGGCATGAAGGCTCCGCGAAAGGTGAAGGCGGCAATCAGCACGAATGGCAGGTAAAAGGAGATAACAGCGACAATTGAATTGCCAATGCCTTCCCCTACGCGACCAACATACCCTCCATCTGTCTGTCCCAGCTTGTTCGAGACGTAAGACATGAACAAGTCCTGGTTCTCCCGCACCCAGAAAAAATGCGGCGCAGCAACTGATGCGGCAAGTCCGGCAGCAACCAGCATTCGCCAATCGAACAGAACCCGTCTTATTTCCCGGTCAAGCAAGCCTGTCAGCACCATGACGGCTAGAAAGCCCGTGAAGTTGTATTTTGATAATACACCAAGGCCAACAGAGAGACCAAACAATATGTAGTTTGTGAGATCTGGCTGCTGAATGAGCCGGACAAAGGCCCAGAATGAAAATGCGACAGCCGCAATTACCATCAAGGAATGAGTGAAAGCCTGATGGTAATTATAGCCAAGCTGATAGAGCAGGATCGCAGAGAAGACAGTTAGCGCTGCCCATTTCTCACTGCGAAACAATCGCCGTCCTGCCAGAAACAGGAACAGCGCTGTTATGGTCATCAAAGCATATTTGACAATCAGAAAGCTGAACAGGTTTGGCCCAGTGGCCTGCTGTACAAATGTCAGAGTCCATTCATACAACGGCGGATTATCTGGCAAATACCCCCAGGCAAGTTTCTGAGTGAAGACATTTTGCTTCGTATCATCGAGCGCCAGATTGACACCCGCCGTCAAGCGCACCAGAGCATTGGCCAAGCCGAAGATCAGCGAAATAATCAGGACGCCTGATAAAGAAAACGGTTCGAAATCGCGCTTTAGTCTGGATAGCATCCTGAGGGTCTCGCGATTTTCTGAACCTGGCAGTTATTCGACACCAAGTTTGGCTTTGAGAATCTGGTTCACAGCTTGCGGGTTCGCCTTGCCGCCCATTTCCTTCATGACCTGCCCGACAAACCAACCCATGGTTTTTGGCTTCTCTTTGACCTGTTCGACCTGCTTGGGGTTGTCAGCGATGATTTTGTCGATCACCGCTTCAATCGCCCCGGTATCAGTTACCTGCTTCAAACCGCGCTTTTCAACAATATCAGCAGGTGCGCCAGTTTCCTCTCCCGAGA
>JALEGM010000280.1 GCA_022763145.1 Aquisalinus sp.
CATCAGCCTCGCTGAGTGCCCCTTTGCCGCGCAACTTCTCAAAGACGCCGCCAAGCCGTTCGCTCAAATTTTCAAACATCGCTTCTCCTTTTCGCCCTCTGCGCGCCAGACTGTGCGTGATGCACAGCCGAAGAACCGCCATGAGTGCGTTACACCGATGGCGGGTGATCCCCGGCCCCGTCCTCTCATATAGGAATGAAAAGGGGTCGTGCCGGCAGACGGGGAAAAACTTACGCGTTTTTCGTTATGAAGGGGCGCAATACAGGCCAGAAGCCTGAAAAGTCAAGCCAAATCAGGCCTGAGCGGGCAGCCTACTCATTTGAGCACTGGTCCTGGGCATCACAATACACAATCTGGGTACCACGCCGTGGCCAACGGGTATCATGGTTAGAGAGTGTGAATGAGTCGACATACACATTTGTCAGAGACGACGTATAACCAAACTCAATTTGAGCAACGACCAGAGAAGCGCCTTCTGTAATCAGTGCGTCAGCGCCTGAGAGGTCAAGCTCACTCTCGGAAAGCGCCGTGAACTCCGATCCACGTGCAAAAGGCTCATTCAAATCCTGATCAAGGCTCCAATCGATTATCGGCTTGTCATCTTCATCAATAGTGACACTGACGACCCACATTGTCGGCTCTTCAATACCATAAGGCGCAAGCACATGGTCGACCGCTGTGTAAATACCATCAATCTCATTATGCGTCAGGAACTCTTCCTGAGCGACAAGGTCAACCAGCATGGTGGTCGCATGTTCAGCCTTACGGTTAGCGGCCATGGCATCAGAAAACTCGACTATCCCGAAAAAGAGCATACCGACCAATGGCAGAACCATGGCAAATTCAACAGCCGCAACGCCATCCTGGCTTTTGCGGAAGTTCTTCAGGCAATACTTGAAATTATTATTTACCGTCATCATCGCCTCCCGCACCACCAAATGGCTCATTACGGAATACATGCGTTGTGATAAGCGCACGCTGTCCATCTTCAGTCTGAGAAAGATTTAGCCCCAGAGCAGGGTTCACCATGTTCATCAGGTAACAGACACGAACACGGACAATATCACGCTGCACGCCTCGTTCGAAAGCCTGACCACTATAGCTGTAACCTTCGCTATTCACGCACGAAGCTTCCGATAGATCATTATTCAGGTCATCCCAGGAATCGAAGCGCGTGACGTCAATAGACAAGCGTGACTGGCAACCACCAAAGACACTGACCACATCACAGACTTCTTCATAGAAACAGTCTTTTTCAGAGGTGCAGCTTGGGTTTTGCTCATCATCTGCTTCCAGCGCCTGGCCTGTCATGATGACGCGCGATGCACGACTGACAGCCTCTTCAACAACTGACACAGAGTAAAAATACATTCCGGCTTCGAAAATTGAAAATAGCAATGCAAAGAAGACAGGCGCCAGCATGGCAAATTCCAATGTCGCCGTGCCGTCATCCTTTTTCAGAAATTTCCGCTTCAACCTCGCGGATCTATTTTCTGATATGTTTTTTTCTCTAAACATGACCCCAATCAGACGCGCCCATCGCCCGAATTTTCTTTTCCCAAACCTGTCACCATGAACGACAGCTTAACTGTATTCGCAGTTCCACTCTTCTTCTGTGCTATCACCAGGTTCAGTCACATACTCTATGCGATCAGTGTATCGCGGTCTCCTTGCTGACCAGTGAACAAAAACAGCATTTCTGCCAGAGAAGAAATAAAATGGGTTTCTGTATGAGAAATGAACGCGAGCCTGTACGATCATCCCGCCGTCATTGACTGTCGGGAGATAACCACCAGCTCTTGTGTCTCCAGCAGTCCAGGGTGTGCCGCTATGGCACCCTCTGGTCCAGACAAGTGTCCATTCGTGATCGTCCTCATCATATTCCCATGCATTGATTAGCATACGAATACGTTCAGACCCTGTGTCCAAGCCATACTGCCCCATTGTCAGGCGAGCAGCATCGTAGAGATTCTGGCGCTCATTATCATTCATCACCATGGAGCGTGCCATCAGATCAGCCACAGCATCGACAGCCTGCTGGGCACGCTTCTTGGCCCGGAAATTATCAATCATGCCAGCAGAACCAAGGCACATAAGGACTAGAACCGGGGCCACCAATGCGAATTCCATTGCGACAGCGGCATCTGTACTTTTACTAAACCTCTTGATGTGGCGTCTTATAGCAAACATAGCTTCCTCATCTATGTCCCGGCACCAGCGCCAGCAGGAATGCCGGCGAAAGGCTCATTGCGAAATACGGCGGAAGCTGTAATGCCATATCTACCATCTGCTGTTTCTGGCAACTGCAGCGCAAAATTGGCACCACTAAATGTCAGTTTTTTTAATCCAGGGACCAATACATCAGTAGTGATGCAGAACCTTAGGAAAACAATTTGACCACTGCCAGTTAAACTGTAATCTGGTAAATCATCTTCATCTGGATCATCTTCTGAGTTACGGCAAATTGCGGTATCAATAGTATTACTGCCGTAACCTGAGAATGTAATTTTTTGCAGTGTTACATTAGAGCTATCGCAAGCCATCAAATAATCAATCTCGTCGCAAAATAGGTCGATCAATTGATCTCTATTAAGATTAGAGCTTGTTACCGCACCCGTATAGACTTGCCTGACGACTTCATCCATCGCCAGTTCCACTGTAGCAATTTTGACATACATCAGCCCGGACTCAAACGCGGAGAAAATCAAACCAAAAAATAGTGGTCCTATTATCGCAAACTCAACTGAAATGGATCCATCCTGCCGCCGGATAAAGCGGCGCCAGGAACTGATACGCATTTTATGTTTTTGATTACGACGAAACACAATCAAGCCTACATAGTTATTCGAATGCCGTTGATACTGGCTGCAATAGAAGAAAACGCGGCCTCAATATCTGTGCTCTCAACAAAATAGTACTGGGACTCATTTTGCGGGCAATTACGCAGATAACGATCTTGATTGCTTCCGGCATTTATCTCGAAACCGATTGTGAAAACCAGGATGTTATTATCGATAGCTTCCTGACAAACGCTTTCAAAGTAACTAACACCTACATCTTTGGTATGCCGGTAAGTCTCATCCTCAAACAGAAACTCCTGGCACTGTTTATGGTCATTATGCGCCAGATTATTATTACGGGCCCTGATACAACCTGACTGTTGCGGCCGGAACTGTGCTGTAATGCCGCCATCTGTCATCATGACCAGCGCTTTGATCGTATCGCTGTTATAATCTGTCGGACGCACATCTTCAAAGTCACCTTTCAGCACACCACGCATTTTGGGTGATAAAGCCTTCAAACCCCATGCGGCGCCAATATCCATGCCGGTGCCATCAGAGAGAGTGAAAGCCTCAACGAGATCCTTAAGTTCATCAGGCTTGTTTGACAGAAAGATTGCTTCATTATTGTCAGATGGACACCATGGATTGAAGTTCACATATTTCCAGAAATGCGGTGTAATATCCCGCCATTGCCCATTATGTAACTCAAACGTATCGTCACTATAATCTTCGGGTAAGAGTTCAAAACATCCATTGTACTTATGGCCATCAGCATGGTTCGTATCGTCGTTATCGTCTTCATTATCGGTGTTGGCAAAATGCTTGTAATCATCTCCGACATTCACGTGACCGCCAAAAGGAACGATACTGATTGAGGTGATATCAGAAACTTCTTCTTTCAAGACAGTATCGATGAACGTATTCATCGCTGTGCGAAGGTTTACAAGACGTGATCCTCCCATAGAAGAAGAGATATCAACTACCAAGGCAACTTCTACCGCTGTGTATGTCTGCTCGCCTGAGGATGTAACAGACACAGTGATATCATTCTTGCCCATCAGACCTAAGAAGAATGTATCAATCGTAATATCAGCTGTAATATCTACGAACTTTCCGTTGAGACGCCTCTCCTCTGCAACAGTAACTGTCACATCACGGTAATCGAGAAACTTACTTTCCAGATTTCTACGGAGGTAACGCTCTATTTCAGTCTCAACATTTGTATCATTATCGAGATGCGCTGCGGCTAGCAAGCCAGCATCAACCGCGCCGCGCAATTCAGCTTTGGCAGCTGCAAAGCGCATGAGATCAACCGCGCCCCCTAACGTCAAGGTCAGCGGCCCCGCAACAAGGGCTGTCATCATGGCGACGTTACCGCCTGTTTCTTTCAGGAACCGCCGGAGGCCTCTTTTTGGTGTCTTTTTCGGCATGGCACTACTCTACTTTCTTGGGCACACGCCTTAAAAATACCTTGCCGAGCTTAACAATCCATTTGGAAAACTGGTTAATATACTGATGACCATTTGGAAATTTTCATAACCGAATTAGCTAATGAATAAAGTAAACAAAGTTTTCTGAGCGCGCTGAAAGCAAGAGAATATGCAGATAAAAGCACTGATTAGTGGTTATTCACCTTCTCAAAGAAGATTACCAATACCACTAAAAATTGACATAAAATATAAATGTACGAACTTATTTTGCAAAGATAAGAAGCAGCCCATCAAACGTCGAAGCGACCCAGCTCGGTGTTCTTATCGAGGCTACTTGCCTCAATAATTCGCCCATTCATGACACCAAAAACCCCTGCGTTGAGAGTCTGTGCCGCAATAATAGCACCGCCCAAGTTGAATGGCCCGTCAGAAAAACCGAGCGAGAATGGCCGCATCGCCCCTGTAAGTATGATCGTTTTAGGAATATCTGCGGCAGCGATATAGCGCGCAGTTTCACCCATCGTGCTAGTTCCATGCGTAATCACAATGGCTTTCTCGGTAGCTGTTTTGATAGCAGATACAATCTGCATGCGGTGATCTTCCGTCATATCGAGACTATCAATCTGCATGAGCTGTTGTACAGCCGGAAAGTGACAACGGCTGTAATGCAAGATTTCCGGAATTTGTGTTGCACCGTCTCGTGAAAATGCCAGAGATTCTGAGAAGGGGTCATGAATCTTGTCGAGAGTTCCCCCGGTAATCAGGATGCGAACATCACGTGACATCGCCTCAGGCCTTACCCCGGAAAACGTCTTCGTCAAGGGCCCCTTCCCACTTACCAACAGCTGTTGCCACAGCCGCATCTCCGGTGACGTTGGTCAGGGTCCGCATCATGTCGAGAAGCCGATCAAATGGGAAAATAAAGGCAATAATCAAAATCGCCTGCTCTTCCGTAACACCGAAAACGGACAAGACGGTAAAAGCAAGAAATAGCGATGCAGACGGTATACCAGCAGCTCCGATAGAGACCAGTACCGCCGTAACGGCCACGCCGACATACTGCATCAAGCTGAGTTCAATGCCCAAGGCTTGCGCTGCAAACAGGGCAACGAGACCAAGATAGATAGAGGTACCATCCATGTTGATTGTCGCGCCAAGAGGCAAGACTGATCCAGCAACGGATTTATCAACACCCAGATTACGGTTGACGTTGGATATCGTGACAGGAAGCGTCGCAGATGAAGAAGCTGTGGAGTAAGCTGTCGCCATGGCATCCAGTATGCCGCGCAAGAAGCGCAAGAATGGCAGCCCCAGAACAATTCGGATAATGCCGCCATAGACCAGCAAAATATGAACTGCCGCAGCGAGGTAAAGCGCAATGGCAAGTTTGCCCAAATTCACCAGAACACCAAGGCCTTGCGTGCCCAGAACCCATGCCATCAGCGCGTACACACCATATGGCGCAAGTGCCATGACAAAACCGGTCATCTTGATAATGCTGTCGGCAGCACTTTCCATCACTTCACCGACACGCTGCCCGCGCTCACCAGCAGCCAGAATGCCAATGCCGAACAGGATTGAGAAGAAGATAATGGGTAGCACATCTGCAGTCGCCATTGCCTGAACCGGATTCGCCGGAATGATTGCTAGCAGACGATCTGCAACGCTCAACCCTGCTGCTGCATCAAGACGGCTATTGATCGTATTGGCCGCATCCTGAGAGGCATTGACATAATCCACGCCGACACCCGGCTGGAAAATCGTGCCAAAAACAAGACCGATCATTACAGCGAAAAGCGTCGTGCACATATAGAGAAAAATTGTCCGAGCGCCGAGCGAACCAAGCCTTTTCGGATCGCCCATAGCAATCATGCCCGCTGTGATTGTGGTGAAAATCAGTGGTACAATCAACATGCGGATCAGCTTGACAAATGCATCACCAAAAAACTTGATCGCCTGCACAGCACCGGTCTGCTCAGAGAAAAAGTATCCGACGGCACCACCGATAAACAAGCCGATAAAGACCCTGATCCAGAGGGGAAAACGATCACCACGACCAAGCAGGAACAACAACACAAATACTGCTGCTGTTATTCCCCAAAATCCATACACGCCAAGTGCTGCCATGGTCCGTCACCCTTCGAATTACCCGTTGTTCAATTCTCAAGCATACCGGGGCCGCCGCATGGGGCAACTATTTATATAATGTCAGCTGAGGGGCGACGCTTACTGCGGACGAACCACAAAACGGCTGAGATTATCGACGACTTCCCTGGCCGTATAGGCATTTGGCTGACGTGGCTTCTGCCCCTTATACATCAGGATATAAGCGATCGCGGTATAACGGTTGCTCTCACGTATATCGAAATCATTGAAACCGCCCCAAGGGTAGCCGTACCCGTAATAGGGAAAGGGCCGCCCGCGACCATAAAAGGCAAGACCGGGATAGGTATTTCCGGTGTAACGGGTAGTGCGTTCTGTTTCGTCCTCGACAACAACAAAATAATCGAAGCCTTTCTGCAGGGTCAGCTCTGCAGAGCGGTATAACAGGTAATTCTCGACTGTTTCGCGTGATGTCGTTGAGTTACCCCGGAACGTCACCCGATAGCGATTACTCTCGATGCTCTGCTCGGAATAGCCGTATCCACTACCTTGTCCACGTGGAGCATAAGGCGTTTCCGTAGCGCAAGCCGCTAAAAGCGATACCGCAAGGCCTGCCAATACTGTTTTCGTAAATCGCATCGTCGATCTTCCTTTCAGCAAAGTCCTATGAATTGTGCCGGAAGATCATCTCCCGGATTGCTCAGGTGTTCCCGACCTCGCGCCTGCAACAGACAATTCCTCTGGCAGACTAATGCTGCTGGAGCGGATATGCAAATCACGTTGAGGAAAGGGAATTTCGATATCCTGCTCATGCAGCCAATCCCATACAGCCATCATCACGTCCGAGCGCACATTCGTGACGCCATTACGCGGATCATTGATCCAGAAACGCAGATCGAAATTGACCGAATTGTCTCCAAATTCGACCAGATTACAGCGTGGTCGTGGGCTATCCAGCACCCGCTCCACTGTCATGGCGATCTCTTCTACTGCTTTTTGTACATGACGCACATCGCGGTGATTGTAGGTAATCCCGAAAGGCGCATGAATGCGCACGACCTTATCCTGATGAGACCAGTTGATGACACCTTCATTCATGAAGGTGTCATTTGGCACCAGATGCTCGGTGCCATCTCGCGTGCGCACCGCGACGTATCTTGTGTTCATCGCCGTAATCCAGCCGAAAGTATCCTCGACCTCGATCACGTCGCCAGGTTTGATCGACTTGTCAGCCAGCAGCGTTATACCAGCTGCAAAATTCGAGATGAGGCGTTGCAGACCAAGGCCGATACCAAGCCCGACCGCACCCCCAAAAATTGCCAGGCTGGCGAGATTAAACCCGACAAACTGCAAAGCCAGCAACAACGCAACAATTGGCAACACAAGATCGAGGATCTTCGAGAACATTGCTTTGAGGGATGGATTCAACTCATCAACACTCTCGATCCGGGTCGTGATGAATTTGCTCAGTACATTTGCCAGCCAGAAAAATAATCCGAAAATGATGGCAGCGCGCACAACATCAAGCACGGTAATCTTTGCTGCTGGAATACCTTGCGCGGGATCGCCCGGCGAAAGCGTGACGGACATCTGTTCAAGCTGGAACATGACATTATCGAGCACACCAAAGGCATCCAGCGCCATGACAGGCCAGACCGTGTAAAAGGCAACTTTGGACCAGAACGGCGACTGGATGATCAGTGTGACCAACCTCACTAATATCCACGCCGAAAGCAGACTGCGACCCGCTTCCATCACGCCTGTGCCTTGCCCCATGGCCCCGACGCCAGTGATGAAAACCGAGATCGTTATGAACAGCGCAATAGGTGTCGCCAGTGTGGCCAGTGCCCGAGCCGCTCGCTTCAGCACACCGTAAGGCACGCGCTGGGTAATCTGGTTGATTATGAATTGCTTTAGCCTTGGGCCAAACATGATGGCCGGCACCAACGCGCCCATGAGCAGACCTAACTGCAGCAGCATGTTCCACGTCAGCAGTGAGTCCCGCCCCCAGACAAGGACTTGCGCCAGAATGCGTGTCAGACCCTCTGCCTGCTCTGAACCGAGAAGCGGTTCCAGCGTATCGTAAACGGGCTGGAGGGTGCCCTCCATGGCGATGATTTCAGGGGATAGTTCCACGGCTGAAGGCGCTTCAGCAGATGATGGTATGGCTTCATCTGATGCTGTGCTGGTGCTTTCCTGCGCTGACTGCATATAGCCTCATCCTCAAAAACAAATGTCTTAAGGCGTACTGCTTGGCATGGCAATTTTGATGCGCGTTGTGGCTAGGGTCCATTATTCAACAGAAGCACTTCAGATCTCAGCACCTCCGGCGCGACGTCAATGCGCGCCGCCCTGTTGGCCTCAACCCTGATATCTTTCAGCGGCGCCCTCAGTGTAATGACTGGTGTATGTTCAACGGGCGGTGCCGCCTGAACAATATTATTGCGCACAACGGCGCCCTCAACCTTACGCAGAAAGATGCCTTGTCCCATGCCCTGATGGATTAGATTTCCGTCGATCAGAACATTGCGATGCGGCAAGCCCGGCTTTTGCCCGGCAAGGAAGATACCTTGTGATACGCCGCCATCTCCTCGTATTATGTTGTTGGCAGTAATACGGATATTTTCATTGCTTCGGATGGCCGTATCATTCCAGAGTTGAATACAGTCAGGGTGGTCCTTCGGCCTTTCCGGATGAAAATCCGTACAGACATTCTGATCAATATCGATATCAACAGTACCAGAAACATTGATACCATCTCGCCGCAAATCACGGAAAGTGTTCTTGCGTATCTTGATGTCACCCGCATCTCGTATAACCAAGCCCGTGAAACTATGATGGAAAATGGTATCCTCGATGACAACGTCCGTTGACAGACGGGCTGTCATGCCGGTGCCATCATTGGTCCAGTCCTTGTCTGCACTCCAGCTGATATCGCTATCGCTAATTTGCACGCCACGACTACGCATGACTGTTACGGCGAATTCGCCCAGATGATTAGATGTTGTTCCTGCCTTTACAATAATGTTGCGTAAGTAAAGGTTTCGCACCTCGCGCAGGGTAATCTTTGAAAAAGAAGCCCCGGCCTTGCCATCAATGATAACAGGCTCTGTAAAGTGAACACCTGTCAGATTGAGATGTCCGAACGCCTGGGCCGGTAGATCTATGACATCTCCAGGGTTCGCAGCACGAATGACTTCAGCAATATCGGATACGCTGGCAACATCAGGTAGAGAATGGGTTTTTATAATTGCAGTCTTTTCACCACTTTCCTCAGGACTTCCCTCTGCCAGACTAACAACAAGCAAACCGATCATAAATAGGAGCAAAACACTCGCGCCGACAGATGTTGAGAGACCCTCACGCATGTTTCGGGAAAGCCCGTACTGCTCCGGGAATACCCCCCAGGATAACTGCGCGTGCTTGCTCCCTTTGTCCACGCAAGCCTCTCCTGATAGCCTGAACACAGGTCAAACAGATAATGAGTGGTACCTTCCACTTCTGCCACTTCAGTGCATATTGCATCCGTGAACGGATCATATGATAATCTGCCAAAGGACTTCGCTCCTGAGCGGCAAGATTACTGCCTGCAGCAGCGCCGTGATGGTGATAGACAACAGCATTCCTCGCCCATCCCGGCTTATATTTACCCTTGCCTTTTGTGGACCAGTCAGCTTCCTCATAGTAAAGAAAGTATCTTTCATCCATAAATCCGGCATACTCCAGCCAATCACGACGAAATGCCATCGCTGCGCCGACAGGATAAGACAGATGTTGCTCGATATCCTGCTCTGATGGCAAATCTTCCAATGATAAACCGGCGCCAAGATTACGCCCCAGCAATGACCATGGGTTCAAGAATGCGCCGCCACAGGCCTGTGTGCCCTGATCTGATCGCATGTTCATCAAGGTTGCCCCCACCAACCCGTAGCCGCTTTCAGATGAAAGTTTGGTCGCGAAGGCCTTTAGGGCATTCCTATGCAGTGCCGCATCCGGGTTCAATAACAGAAAAAGATCTGTATCGGTCTCATGCAGAAAACGCAAACCGATATTACACCCAGCTGAAAAACCATCATTGCAGCTTGACTTAATAAGAATAATCTCAGCTGTATCAGGGCAACCATCAATAATACTGAGCCCTCGCCCAGACTGGCAAGCGATGGCAATGTCGGTTTCAAACCGCTCTCTGATAGAATTTTCGAACTCAACAAAACTGTGCTCTGTGGAAGCGTTGTCCACAAGCACAATTCTGATCCGTTCACCAATTTTTTCCGCTGCCAAGATACTTTGCACGGCTTCAATAACGTAAGCTAGGCTGTTATAATTTACGATAACGATGCCCGGCTTTTCAAGATTACCCGTCAACATAAACCTCGCCCCTTTCGCCAATCAGCAATGATACTGCCTCCGAGGAAACAGCCTCCATAAGATCGTCAATAAACATACTATGTAATGCTAAGGTTTGTTGAGATAGCTGTCCGTTAGTAGAAATACGAACAAGTGAGCTGTCTACAGAGTGACCCAACCCAGCCTGTAGATTCGCAAACTGTTGCCCCCCTGCGCTGGTTACAACCTTATCTCCAACACGCAACCAGTAGGTAATGGTTTCCTGCCTTATCCCATTATCAGCGACAAGCCTTCCTGTTGGCCATAGATCAGTCTTTTCACCAGAAGAATTTATACGTTTTACAGTATACCCTTGCGCCTTATAGCAAACATCTGGCTGGTGAAGGCGTACCGCATCCCCTTTTGCCAAGCCAAAAGCTATCACTAACGAGATCGTTTTACCGCTCGTGTGCTTGTACGTTCTGTATAGAGTGGATATGTGATCTTCTTCTAATTGCTCAAGGGGCCTGATGTATGTGCCGTGATTGACGATACTCCAGTCGCCAAATGTTTCCGGCAATAGCACCGAAAGTTCTGGCATTACACTCTCCGTTTCGGCGTCTGCACTCAAAAGTGATACACACAGGCTGGCAATAATGCCCACCGTCAACATAAAGCAGAGGCGCACGCCAATAGAGTGATTTCTGACTTCGGTCATGCTACTACTTCCCGACCGAATAGAAATCTGACTTTTGTCAAATGAAAGAGCACGCCATCAAGTGCAAACAAGGCTAGCACAGAGATGAAAAACATAAAGTATCCTGCAAAATCATGCAGATAGCTTTGCCCAGCATCATACCCGTAGTGCCATGTAATCAAAATAAGGATTAAAACTCGGAGAAAATTTGCAAAAATTGCAATAGGAATTGTACTGATAAATAATATAAAAGCATGTAAGCTCGAAGCTGGCTTGCTGATATAAAGATATATCGCTCCGAGTGAAGTAAGGGCAAAAAGAGAATTTAGCCCAGCACACGCATCAGCTACCATCAGCTTATAGGGCCCTACAGCCAAAGTCACGCCTGCCTGCGCGACAGGCATACCAAACCATGACAAGAGCTGTGCTGCCTGCTCAGAAATCCATAACTTTAACGGAAATGTCAGTGTATTTAAAAACCAACCCGGCCAAACAACAACGTATATCAATAATAGTAAGGGGAACCACAATTGTCTCAACAGATATTGCCCCCCCAGCATCAAGACCATACCAATGGCGACAAACAACTGCGAGGCCGTTGCCAACACTTCAATCTCTTCAACACGGCCAATAACAAGACTGAGTATGCCAAGCAAAAATACTGTCCCGCCCGCATGTATCTCCAATGGCCCTACATTCTCGATAAACTCTCTGTACTGCTGCTTTGACAATCTTCGGAACCGCATGAAAACTGCTGCAACACAAAAGCAAAGTAACAGCGGCGCATGACTATTTTCAGGGCGTGTCCAGGCGTTTGCCGATAAGCTCAGATACATCGGCGTATAAAGTACAGCCCATGTTACACAGCAGATAATGGCAATTATCTCACTTAAGGAAAGTGACCTTGCGCTGATTGGAGAAAACTTCATGATCTCAGATCACTTTGTCATTACTGTACCGACCAAATTCGCCCGGCTTTCTGTAATAAGTTTCGTCGCTCTGCGAATATCCGGCATTCTGCTTTTATCTCGACGCGCGACCAGAAGCACTGACTTCGTCAAGGCCCACACAAGCTGTGCATCCGCTGTATCAAGCCCATCGCCAGTGTTCAAAATAACTGAATCATAGTTGCTGATCTGCGTCATAATCAGTTTTGCAAATTCTTCTCTACACAACACCTCCTGCGGATTAAATGCAGGCTGACCAGCTGGCAAGTATGTGAAGTTCCGTACGATCGGTGGTGCAAGACATTCCGTTATTGCCCGGCCTCCATTAATAACATCCGTTAAACCAACATTATGCCGCAGGCCAAGCAACTGGTTCATATGAGAAAGGCGAAGGTTTGTATCCACCAATAAAACTTTGCGGCCCAGCTGGGCTATCGAGACTGCAAGATTTAGTGCAATGAATGAACTTGTCGTTTCTGCCCCGGCGCCCGAAACACTGAGTAATCTCAAGGCAGCGCCATCACTTCGTGTCAAAAGTCGTGTGCGCAAACCTCTGAACTGTTCAGCTTCTTCCGTATGTGGGCTATGTAACGTCACAAGAGCCGGCGGTACCCGGACCCGATCACCATCTGCATGGAAGAGGCCCTGCTGTATACTCAGCGCAGCTGTGATATCTTTCTTACGAACCAACCCGAGTGCAAGGGCAGATATACCAAACTTCTTTCCTGTCCGCGCAGAATGCTCCAGAACCTTCGGAATATCTTCCGCTTTTAAGCACCCCATACGCACAAGCGTATCACCCAGGGCAAGAGAGCGTTGTGGAATACTGTCTTGACCAACAGATGCCGCGCCAATAGACGCCACACGACCGGATTGCTCGTGGGCTGAAATATTTTCAGCATCTGATAAAAGATTTTCAAACAGGGGAACGCTCATGCGTAGTACCTCCCCTTCACAGTGCGAGGCACTCGAATCTCAGCTAACATCACAGCCTTGGAAGCAAATGTCAGTCCCTGTCTAGAGCGCAGCCTGCCTTCAAGGAGCTCAATCAGCACAGCCGTCGTTACCCCCATCCCCAAACCAACTACGCCCCCTCCGAGAATAATCAGTATCTTGATCGGAATAAATGGTTTCCCTGCTGGAACTGCACGAGAAAGAAGTAGCACATCTATGGCATCAAACCTAGATTGCAATCCTTCTTGTAAAGTCCGCGTTGCGAGAAGATCATAAGCTTGCCGATTGGTCTCCAGGTTGTTTTCCAGCGTATCAAAACGTTGTTTTGTTTTCTGTAAACTAACAACCTGTTGTTTCTGACGCTCAACCTCGGCGGCAAGACTTTCAACTTTTCGACGCGTAAACTCTTCTCTATCCCTGACAGAGTTGAATATAATGTTTTGTTGATTGCGAAGCTCTGCGCGCGCTTCGATATAGTCAGGGTTACGCTCTCCATAGCGCTGATATAGACGCTCCAACTGCGTATTCAGCGCTGCAACCCTGGCTTGGGCTGCACGCCCGGGCAAATTATATTCGGGTAAGGGAATTGTCCCAAGCTGATCACGCGCCACGCGCTGCACCTGCGCAAAAAGAGAACGAGCTTCCGCATAGTCTCCACGCGCCTCTGCGAGACGAGCAGTAAGGGAGGAAAGCTCTACCTCAGCAGATTCAAGTTGCTCAGTTCCAATTGTAACGATACCGCTATCCTGTTGAAACTGCGTGAGTTCATCTCTTGCTTCCTGAACCTGTTGTTCCAGGGTGAGTGTTTCTTCAGAAAAATTGGCCGCATTGCGCGCTGCCCGGCGCTGCCTTTGCTGCAAAACCGTAATCATATATGCATCTGCGTAGGCATTTGCATACCGCGCAGAGCGTGACGGATTTTCTGAAGTATACCCGATAGTTAGTGTACTGTGGTCGACATTAGCCTTCACCGACAAATTTTTTGAAAGCTTGTCAGCAAACCATAGTTTCGCGTCATTGCCGGGAACAATCTCACCACCAGTTGCTGCACGCCACTCTGTTTCATATTGCGCCCTTGAGACATACCCCTCCTGCTCCAGAACATCGATAACCTGCAACGCCACTGTACGGCTTGAAATAACAGCAGCCTGTTGGCCAAGAAATTCCGACACCCGCAATCTTGGCTCAACCATCCCGGTCAGCAGGTTTTCCTGTATGGAGTCGGCCTGCACAACGGCATGCGACGTATAGGTCTGAGGCACAAGCCGGGATACGAGCCAGGCCGCCACACAGGCAACCAGTACTGCCCAAATGATTATGGCAGCACGGGCACGCAATACACCGAAAAGTGCCAGCAGGCTCATGACATCTACTCTCTTTCGCCCAGTTCTTCCGGCTTCAAGGTGGTCCTGAAGACAGAAACAGGTGTTTGATCTCGGAGTTGTTCAAGCTTGCGGGAGATGCGTTGCTGCGCCTCCTTCTGGCGCAACAGAGCGCGCGCAAGGGGTAGACTTTCAGCCATACTCAATCCACTTGGCGCAATCCCGGTGATTTTCATCACGGAAGTTCGCACATCCCCTTGCAGCACAATGTTATCAGATACTTCGTATGCGTCCAGCTGTACCCGAACAGCCTCAGGAAAACTTGCTGCCTGGCGAACACTCTCAGTCAGAGTGTAGGTAACCCCTGCGCCCTCAAGGTTTGCACGAAGAGCAGAAAAATCCGGCTTTTCGTCAAAAAGAGGGGTCAGCGATGCTGCATCGAAGTCACTCGTCGCCAATTCCAGAACCTGGAACGTGTAATTTTTGGCGCGAGCAAACAGAGTCGGATTCTGCAGTATAAAGTCCTGCACATCAGTCTGGGACGGCTCGGGCGGCTGGGAAATAATACCGAGATACATATCCACCAGCGCCTGTTCCTTAGCAGCCGCAATACGCCACATGGTTTCAGGCCGGCGGTCTACCTTGTTTTCTGTAGCTTCCCGGACAAGTAAGATCCGATCACGCAGGCTCTCAAATGCCTGGCGCTCCGCCTCCGGATCAAGCGGATTCATTCCGAGCCGTTGCATCTCAATACGTAATTCGTTGATCGTCACTTCGCGGCCTGCGATGTTGGCAATAACCTGTGTATCGCCTGATATCACTTTTACATCACGTGCAAAGCTATCTGCATCTGAAAGAATGGCGAATGCTGATACAATAATGCATACGAACATATTTGCCTTACCAATTTGGTGATTTCTGCCCATCACACCTACTCACTTGCCTCTTGTACGAAGCTATACTCCGTACAGTTTTTGCCATCTGAAAGTGGCAGTTTATCGCGCACCCCGAAGCCTAGTCGCAGCATCGTGGCACAACGCCAAAATCTTATTCGGAACAACACTCCTGTAGCCCCAACTCTTGATCGCAACTTTCCAGCTGCGGGACTACAAAGTGTCAAAGCTGCATGTGGCAGCGCAGAACCTGCAGTCACCAACGCCAGTAGATACCAACGAAGTCCTCCGGCAATGCCGCCCCCCCAGGCCACTTGGTACCCGTTCCTTTGCTCCGTAATGAGACGTAACCACTTGTTTTTGAGGTCGGTCCAATTTCGTCGCGCAGGATGACTAACAATACATTTACGATAAAATGATAAATGAAACCCTAGCGCTGCGGCACGGTGGCACCAGTCTACGTCTTCCGATAGGCCATTAACAAAAGGCCCCGTTCTACGTATAACATCTTTTTGCACAAATAGATTTGCTGTTACTGAGAAGTTCTTCTTCTCTACGTAAAGCCGCTGCCTGAAACCGAAAATCATCTCAAATGCTTCAACGGCCGTAGGCTGTTCTGGCTGATTTGCTACAACAGTGACTTTGCCACCAATCATATCCGCACCTGTTGATTGCAACCCTTGAACACCGTTCGCAATCCAATGAATATCCGGTACACAGTCACTATCTGTGAACGCGATGATGTCGCCCTGTGCAATACGTAAGGCAGCATTACGAGCGCAGGCTGCGCCTTTCTCACGCTCACAGAGAAAAAATACAGCCGGGAACTTGCGGCGGATATGGTCTATGCCTCCTGGCGTATTGTTGTCGCAGACAATCGTCTCTATTGGTCCAGCATAAGATTGACATGCAAGAGCCTCCAGACACTTCTCGAGCAGATCAGGCTGATTAAAATGAGGGATAATGATACTGACTTTTTTCATCAAGCCGCCTCCAGTACTTTTCGGCAGGCAGTAAGATAAATTTCTTTTTGGGATTCCCAAGTATAGTCTGCTAACAGACGATCATGACCCAGGTTACCTAATTCTTTGCACAGGTCTTTATCTTCCAGCAACCGCTTCAAGCACAGAGCCAATGCTCTGGGATCGTTATTTTCAGCAATTAGCGCAGCATCTCCGGCAATTTTACGGCATTCGGCCAAATCAAACATGGCTATTGGCAAACCGTAAGCCATGTATTCCATGATTTTGTTCATTGCCAGCCTGTCGTTGAACTCATTTTTGGGATCTGACCCGACACCAATGCTTGCAGTACTCAATGCCTCAAAAAGCTGTTCTCCTGTTAGAAACCCCGGGAATGAAACCATATCCGTGAGTTGTAATTCTTCCGCATAGTGCATGAGGGTTATACGCTCAGGCCCATCGCCAGCAATCATCAAGTGAAAATCGTCACAGCCCAGTTCCGCTCGGAGTATACGAACAGCACCAAGCAGCAAATCTACACCGTCCTGAGAGCCAATCATGCCAATCCAAAAAATCAGATTTGATCGCCCTTGCAACAACGCCGGATTAGCTGCCACCTGCCGCATCCGTTTAAGGTCAGGCGCAGAATAGACGATGGATATGTCCTCAGGTAACTTATCACCTCTCACTTGCGCGATTTCGGCAAAACTGGAATTGGTGGAAATGACATGGCTTGCGGTTTGAAATGTCATTCGCTCTGCCCACTGAGCGAAATTTAGCAAAGTGCCTGACTTTTTACCGGTTTTTTCGACTAAAAGTTCCGGTGTCAAATCATGGTGATCGAAAATAATTCTGGCACCACCGAACCATTTCGCAGCGAGCGCTGGTATAAAAAGGAAATCAGGTGGATTACATATTTGTACAATGTCTATCTTGCCAAGACCGATACGGAACAGACTAACCAGCTCCATTACTAAAGCACCTGAATATTCCGCTAGGTAACCAAGCAGACCATTTGCTTCACAGGGCAGACTGTGGCGGTAAATCTCAACTCCTTCGAGGTTTTCACGCCCGGCTCGGTATGCACCACCTTTTGGGCATATTACAGAGACACGCCAACCATCTTGTATGAGAGCTGTTGCTTGTTGCCAGACACGCCGATCAAGCGGCACTGGCATATTCTCCACAATGATCACAATATGCGGCTTATCTGCAGTCGCAGACAAGTCATTTTCAAGCAGGCGTACAGGATATTCTGCATCACCTTGTGTATTAACACGAAGGAAACCCATGACACTGACCAGACTAACTCCTGTTAAGGACGTTATCTCATCATGGTTTCAATAGAGTGAATGTAGAATTCACAATCTGTATAACTCTGTTAACGGATTGTCAGTAATTCACTTACGTCTGGTTGTCATCTTCCTGAAAAGGTTCACCCGCCATATGCATCAGTAGAAAACCTACTGCAGCAAGGATGATAGAACCAGCAGCCGCTGATCCTTCATTTCCAGCCCAATTACCAAGTGCACAAGCTGCAACACATACCACATAAGGCATAAGAGGTGGGTCTTCGTATTTCAGTCGATACAGGAAAAGACCTGCGACCGCGACGAAAAGCCCTGTGGCACAAAGATCAAAAAAGGTTGTCATAATCAAACTCTTCGCGCGAACAATGTCACACTAGAGTTAATACGGTCTTGCCACCCGAGCAGAAAGATCGGTTAAGTCTCTAAAGAAGGGTGTAACCTTCTGGTGAGACCTGGAAGTGAAGCCAGTCTCCCTGACGCACGACCCTGCCGCGGGCCTCAACCGCCTCTGCCACTAACGGCAAGACCTGATCCGATACCGGGTTGCCAGCCTCATCTGTTAGCAGCATGACGACTTCCCGACCTTCTTTTGTTTTGGCCCAGAAGGAAGGCGGAATTCCACCACGGATACATAAAGAGGCACAGGCCTTATGTGTTTTGCCCCGGCCAGGACGCATCACACCAAAGAAGCACTTCGTATCCATAATCATGCCCTGCAGAGTTATATCCTCGGACACAGTTTCG
>JALEGM010000281.1 GCA_022763145.1 Aquisalinus sp.
ACATCTGTAGCATTGCACGATGCTCTGAAGGCTTGCTCTATACCTAAAATTGAGTTGCACATCTCCAATATCCATGCGCGCGAGGCATTTCGCCATAAGTCAATGGTCAGTCCTGTTGTTACCGGACTGATCTGCGGATTTGGCACAGATGGATATGTTATGGCCCTTGACGCCGCAGCACGGCTCATTGAAAAGGACGAGAAAAATCAATAAGACGGGTCTCATGGCACAAAAAAACGCGGGTAACTCCATGCAAAAAGAACTCGAGTGGATCAGGGCATTAGCAGATGTTCTGACCGAAACCGGCCTGACAGAAATTGAAATCGAGAAAGATGAAATCTCTCTGCGCGTTGCGCGCGGCGGTGTGGCTCAGGCGATAAGTGCGCCTATCGCACCGGCCCCAACACCCATTCAAGAGCAAGCCCCTGCTCCCGAGACGCCAGCACCGTCTGATGCAGCCAATGCGGCGAATCACCCGGGCGCTGTGAAGTCCCCCATGGTCGGCACTGCCTATATGTCACCAGCCCCTGGCGCGGATCCATTTGTGACGGTCGGCGATACAGTACGTGAAGGACAAACTCTGATGATCGTCGAAGCCATGAAAACCATGAATGAGATCAAGGCGCCAAAGCCTGGTACTGTAAAAGAGATTCTGGCGAAAGACGCTGAGCCGGTCGAGTTTGGTGAAGCCCTGCTGGTAATCGGCTGATCGCCCGCACCGGCGTACTCAGGTAACCACCACAAAGGTCAACGGCATGTTCAAGAAAGTTCTCATTGCTAACCGCGGCGAAATTGCCTTGCGGGTACATCGCGCCTGCAAGGAACTTGGCATCTCTACGGTCGCGGTACATTCAACGGCTGATGCCAGTGCAATGCACGTTTCTTTGGCAGATGAGAGCGTTTGCATTGGACCGCCTCCGGCCAAGGATAGCTATCTGAATGTAGCCTCAATTATTGCGGCCGCAGAAATTACCGGCGCAGATGCCATACACCCTGGATACGGATTCCTGTCAGAAAATGCGCGCTTTGCAGAGATCATTGCAGCACATGATCTGACATTTATAGGTCCGTCTGCCGATCATATCCGCGTCATGGGGGACAAGATTGCCGCTAAGGAAACCATGGGCAAGGCGGGTATTCCCTTGGTGCCTGGATCTGATGGTGGGATTTCTGATACGGATGAAGCGATGCGGGTCGCAAGAGAGATCGGCTTCCCGGTGCTTATCAAGGCTGCCTCCGGCGGCGGCGGGCGGGGCATGAAACTGGCTGAAAGCGAAGGTGATCTGGAACAGGCCATCTTCACTGCACAGGCCGAAGCTAAAGCAGCCTTTGGTGACGATGCGGTTTACCTAGAAAAGTATCTCGGGCAACCGCGTCACATTGAAATTCAGATCGCAGCTGATGCTCATGGTAACGTCATACATCTTGGCGAACGTGACTGTTCCCTGCAACGCCGCCATCAGAAAGTTCTGGAAGAAGCCCAATCCCCTGCCCTGACCAAGGAACAGCGTGATCAGATTGGCGAGACGACCAGAGCTGCTATCGAGAAACTGGGGTATCTCGGTGTCGGGACGATTGAATATCTGTATGAAGACGGCCAGTTCTACTTCATCGAGATGAATACCCGCCTGCAGGTAGAGCATCCCGTCACAGAGCAGATCACTGACGTTGATCTTGTGCGCGAACAGATTCGCATCGCGGCGGGTGAGCCACTCGGCTACAAGCAAGAAGATATCAAATTCAAAGGCCATTCGATCGAATGCCGCATTAATGCCGAAGACCCGCAAACTTTCGCGCCATCACCAGGCAAGATAACTAACTTCCATGCGCCAGGTGGACCGGGTGTTCGCTTCGATTCCGCTGTATACGATGGATATACAATCCCGCCATATTACGACTCCATGATTGGCAAATTGATCGTTTTCGGCGACACGCGGGAGCTGGTTATGGCCCGCCTGAAAAGGGCCTTGGACGAAACTGTCATTACAGGCATCAATACAACAATTCCACTTTTCCAACGCCTGATTGATAATGAAGAGTTCCAGCGTGGCGATTATAACATCCACTGGCTAGAGAATTGGCTGGCTGATAATAAGAGCTAATCCGTTTTCTCTGACTGCATCAAATTCTTGACCCGAGTAACTTCAAGTTTGAAAGTGTCTTCACAAGGAGATGTGAGGATGACTGGTTCAAAGAGCTGTCTCGTAATTGGCGCCGGAGACGCTACAGGTGGTGCTGTCGCGCGACGCTTTGCCCGAGAAGGATACATCAGCTGCGTTACGCGGCGCGAGAGACACATCACACAACTGGAAGAGCTTGCAGACGCGATCCGAGAAGATGGCGGCACTGCCCACGCCTTTGGCGTGGATGCACGCGAAGAAACAGAAATGGTGGCGCTGATTGACAAAATTGAGAAAGATATCGCGCCGATAGAAGTTGCCGTTTTCAACATTGGCGCGAACGTCAATTTTGGCATCACAGAAACAACTTCACGGGTATACAGAAAAGTCTGGGAAATGGCAGCCTTTGCCGGGTTCTTAATGGGGCGAGAGGTTACGCGCCACATGAAGGAAAGACAAAGCGGCACAATCATTTTTACTGGCGCCACAGCAAGCATACGCGGGGGTACTGGTTATGCCGCTTTTGCGGGCGCGAAGTTTGCGCTTCGCGCACTTGCTCAAACCATGGCGAGAGAGCTTGGACCAGTGAATATACATGTGGCTCATGCCGTTATTGACGGGATGATTGACAGTGCATTCATTCGTGAGAACATCCCTCAGGTCGATCAACTGCGGGAAGAAAATAAAATACTGAACCCGGAGCACATTGCTGAACAATATTGGCAACTGCACAAACAACCAAGGACAGCATGGACTCACGAGTTGGATCTACGCCCTTGGTCTGAGAAATGGTGAGGAAATCATGGCAGAAATAGAATTTTACTTCGACTTCGGCAGTCCGAATGCGTACTTATCTTACAAAGTCCTGCCCGAGATATTATCCCGCACCGGTGCTACTCTTAAAATGAAGCCGATATTGCTTGGGGGTATTTTCAAGGCGACAAACAACCAGTCTCCATTTGTTGCCATGGCAAACATCAAGGGCAAGTTTGCCTATGAGCAACTGGAGATGCAGCGTTTCATAGAAAAACACCAGCTTACAAGTTTCAAAATGAACAGTCATTTTCCAGTCAATACACTGCATATCATGCGAGGTGCTATTGTTGCTGAGATCGAGGGCATACTAGATCAGTATATTGATGTCGTGATGCCTGCAATGTGGGAAAACTCGCAGAAGATGGACGATCCGGAAGTAATCAAGACTGTTTTGGATGACGCAGGCTTGGACTCAGACAAAATCGTCAACCGCAGTACAGAACCTGACGTCAAGAAACAACTGATTGAGCAGACCGATGAGGCCGTATCACGTGGCATCTTTGGTATTCCAACCTTCTTCGTTGGTGACGAGATGTGGTTCGGCAAAGACCGTTTGTACCAAGTCGAAGACTACTTGAACGGCAGGTAGATATGTCGCTGAAGTCTTTTGCACAAGTCATGTCACTCAAGAAATCTGGTGATGGATACATAGCCACAATAACTGAAGATTGGCAGCAAGGGCGCAGCACATTTGGTGGGCTTAGTGCCGCATTATGTTTACAAGCGGTATATGAGGCAAATACTGAGTTAGCTCCTCTGCAGTCGGCACAAATTTCTTTTATAGGTCCGGCAGCCGGGGACGTATCCCTCACAACAAGCATTCTGCGCCAAGGTAAGAATGTAAGTTTTCTGCAAGCAGATCTTTTAGGCGAGAAAGGCTTAGCAACAAGAGCCATATTCTGTTTCGGCAGCAATCGCGAAAGTGCACTATCTCGTAACGACTTGCCCATGTCATCAGTGCCGGAGCCAGATAGCAGCCCTCCCCTATTCGAAGGGGGTGGAGGCCCTGGTTTTGCTGTCAATCACTTCGAGCAAAGGCTTGCCAGCGGAACTCCGGCTTTTGGTGGTGATGATGCCGATAACCATGTCTGGGTCCGTTTCAAGGACAGGAATACTGCAGATAGCATGTTGTCTCTAATAGCAATTGCAGATGCTCTTCCTCCAGCAGAACTATCCGCCTTTAAAACATTCGCACCAATCAGCACTATGACATGGCTCATTAATTTCCTGACCGATAAGCCAAAGACAGAAGACGGCTGGTGGCTGGTCCATGCGCGTGCAGAGCACACTGAAAATGGATACTCCAGCCAAGACATGATTGGCTGGAGTAGAGATGGACAGCCGGTTTTTTCGGCTAAACAGTCAATTGCCGTATTCGCTTGACGTAATCCTGTAACGCAATCCTGTTATATTGAACGTGCGATTAGCAACTTCATAATTTCGTTGGTACCACCATAGATGCGTTGAACGCGACTGTCCGCAT
>JALEGM010000282.1 GCA_022763145.1 Aquisalinus sp.
CTGATCGGGCAGGTGGCTGAGTGGTCGAAAGCGGCGGTCTTGAAAACCGTTGGGCGTTTGCGCGTCCCGGGGGTTCGAATCCCTCCCTGCCCGCCACCTCTAATTTTTACATGCTATTTCCTTCTAATATACTGAATGGAGACGATAATTTTGTCAAAAAGTCGCTTTGGGCCATTCAAATTTACCAATCTTTAGCCGGAAACGAGCTTGCCCCTTTCAATGGCTGTCAGTTTGCTTCATCGCTCGGGGTTAGAGTGGATCTATAAGCTTCAACGATCCGCTCCAGTTGCGAATCAAGGAAGGGCTTTATCTCAGCCTTTAAGTGAGGCGGCAGATGCCTAGTCCACCAGCACTTGACGCAAGAGCAAAGCGCGGTTTGCCTAATCTGTATTTTTGACTTTGACCCTGAGAAATAGAAGCTAGTAGGTTATCAACAAGGCTTGAAATACTACCCCCAACAAACTCAATGGAGAGACTTTGTGTTTCTACCCTTGTTGCTTCGTTTCGGCCACCATGCTCTCTCCTCATGCAGTTTCGCAAGATAGGCATAGATCCATGATGTATCATTAGATCGCCTTCATCTCCTACCGAGAGCAATGAGTGGTTCAAATAACCACTCTATGAGTGTACGGCGATCCAAAATGATATCTGCCTGCAAAGCCATACCGTCCTGAAGTGAAAATTGCTCTCCGTAAGCATCAACATATTGCTTTTCAAGTTTGACAACCACCTTGTATACTGGTTCTTGGATGCCGACTGACCCGGGACCATCTTCCGGTAGCAAGACAGTAGCTGAAACCTCTGAAACTAGCCCATTTGCGGAGCCGAAGCGCTGAAACGGAAATGCCTCATACATTATCCTTACAGGTTGGCCCGGCTCGACAAAACCTGCCGCCCGTGTGGGAGCAAACAAATGTGCTACAAGTTGTCCGCCTTCCGGCAAAATAGCTACTTGGAACCCACCAGGAGTAACAGAAGAACCTACTTTTGCCCTGAGATTAGCGACAGTGCCTGATACTGGGGCCGTAACAACGTAACCGGCTTGTTGCATTAGATTGGTTTTACGTTGCTTGAATCCAGCCAGGCGTTCTTTAATTTCAGAAACCGCTATTTCTCTTTCAGTTGGCAGAGAAATCACCTGTAGTTCTAGAAGTTCTTTTTGAGATTTTCGATCTTTAAGCTGACGGTGAAGATTGCTTAGTTCCTGTTGCGATTGTATCCAGCGTTCATTTGCAGATTCAGCTTCAAGTCTTGATGCGGCATCTTCATTATATAATTGCTCGTATGTCAAATATTGGCTTTCCGCGATATTAACGCGTGAATTTTGCAGTGTTATCTGACTTTCCAAATCAACCCTTTCACGCTCCAAACCAAGAATACGCATTCCCAATTCTTGTTTTTTTGCATCGAAGCTTTCTTCAATTAACCTCAATCGCGCACTAACTTCTTCTTCCTCTTCAAGCAGCACCCGCATCATTTCTTCCGTGGGCATTTCACCACTTTGCAGCGAAGCTTCAATGGAAATGCTGAATAGTTTGTCTCCTGTAGAGACAGAAGCACCTTGTTCTACAAAAACAGACTCAACTACCCCGAACTCTTTCGTCGCTACACGTACAAGCCCAACATCCGGTGTTAAATGACCCGAAACAGTCTCTTTTCTCGCGTACGTATTTTGAATTAAAAATACAACTGCAAGTATCGTAAGACAGAATAGACACAGCGCAATTATCATGAACTTCACAGGCTGGACCAAAAAAACTTCGCCAGTGAGTCTGCGCCTCTGGTGCTCGATAGCCTCTTCTCTAAATAATTGTCTTGTCATTGCAATAATGTCGTACAAAAACTCATCATGTAGTTATTATGGTATCACTCTGCGTAAAAGAGGCAACGGTGTGTCTGAAGTAAAGTCCGATAGCCGGATCATAGACCTATTGAACTTCACAGGGAAAAACAAAATCCCCGTCATACTGCAATCTGAAGCTACTGAGTGTGGGTTAGCATGCCTCACTATGGTTGCATCATATCACGGCTATCGACGTGACTTGAGTAGTATGCGCCGTGACTTCAATGTTTCAATCAAAGGCGCAACTCTCCAACAGTTAATGACTATCGGAAGTGCAATCGGATTTGCAACACGTCCTGTTCGGTTGGAAATGGAGGACCTGAAACAATTGCAGGTCCCCTGCATTCTCCACTGGGATTTGTGCCATTTTGTGGTCTTGGTTAAAGTGGATGGCAAAACCATGACCATCCATGACCCTGCGAAAGGACAACGGAAGGTCAACCGTGATGACTTTGCAAAACATTTTACGGGCGTCGCCCTTGAACTTACACCAACAAAAGAGTTTCAAAAAAGAGAAGAAGTTGAACGCGTTCGTCTGTGGGATTTCTGGGATCGCATAACTGGGTTAAAGCGTAGCCTGATACAACTTTTCCTGCTTGCTGCTTTGATGCAAGCATTTGCCTTGGCATCTCCATTCTACAGTCAACTAGTTATTGATGAAGTCATTACAAAAGGAGATATCAATCTACTGAATGTTTTAATAATTGGCTTCGCGGTGCTCATGGTAATAGAAACTACGGTGGGCGTCGTCCGTTCTTATGTTGGCATGTACCTCAGCAAGATGATGAGTTTTCAGATGCAGACAAACCTATTTAATCACTTGCTTAAACTACCCGTGAGTTATTTCGAAAAGCGTCATATTGGAGACATAACTTCCAGATTTGGATCTCTAGGACCTGTCCAGGCACTTATCACTGGCACAGTAATATCAGTAGTGCTGGATGGTATAATGGCAATATCTACGCTTGCGATGATGCTATTTTACTCAGGAAAATTAACAGCACTTGTTTTGCTCACCGTTACACTTACCCTAGTAGGACGGTTGATAGTATTCCCTTATGTCCGCAAGAAGACTGAGGAGAATATTCACCTCTCAGCCATGCTTCAATCTAATTTTCTGGAAACAATTCGTGGTGCGCGGACGATTAAGATATTTGGTCAAGAACAGGACAGGATGGCAAAATGGCAAAATGCGTATGCAGATGTTGTCAATAACAGCATACAGCTAGAGAGGTTCACCATTAACACCGGGATTGGTACGGCTATAATATTTGGCTCACTACGTCTGCTCATTCTGTATGTCGGTGCAATGATGGTGATTGGCGGGGAGTTTACATTAGGAATGCTGATTGCGTTTCAATCTTACCAAGGGCAATTCACAGGGCGAGCACAGGGGCTGATCTCACAGATTATTGCTTGGCGAATGATCGGCCTTCACCTCGAACGCTTGGCTGATGTTGTCCACACGGACAAAGAAGAAGGCCTCGGGTTAACATCAGCGAATCGTGATTTGCAAGGCTCCATAACCATACGGAATGTATCTTTTAGCTATGCAGAAAATGAGCCCCTCATATTAAAGAATGTCGACCTGACTATCGCAGCCGGAGAAAGCGTTGCGATTATGGGCGCTTCAGGCGCGGGAAAGACTACGTTGCTCCGCCTCATGCTAAGTTTGCTTGAACCAAAAGATGGTGAAATTCTTGTTGATGACTTACCACTCACCCAATTTGGGAGGGCTAATTTTCGGAAGCAAATTGGTGTCGTTATGCAAGATGATGACTTGTTTTCAGGAACTTTAGCGGAGAACATAGCTTTTTTCGAGCCTGAAATGGACATAGCTCGGGTCGAGGAAGCTGCACGCAAGGCATCAGTCCACGATGATATTACGCGCATGCCGATGGGTTACCAAAGCTTGGTAGGCGATATGGGCAGTTCGCTATCTGGTGGGCAGAAACAAAGAGTCCTGTTGGCGCGAGCGTTATACCGCGATCCCAAGATGCTATTTTTAGATGAGGGAACCGCAAACTTGGACGGCGAAACTGAGAAAGTCATAGCAAATACACTTAAAGAAATGAAAATCACGAAGGTTTACGTGGCACATAGAAAAAACTTAATCATGTCTTGCGACAGGGTGTTGGTAGTTGAAGACTCTAATGTAGATGAACAAAGCAAGAGCGTCTCATAACAAATTTGGAGAATATCCAGTTACGTATCTTGGCGTATTCAATTCCATCTCAAGCGCCATTTTGATAATTATCTTGAGCCAAACTCTGTAGAGATATCGCCATATCACTACTTAATATATAATAAAATTATTCATTATTTGAATATTGTATAATATTTATATATAATATATTTTTATATTGTAAGTATAGTGGCGGATTTAAAGCTACTCATCTGAACAAATGCTAACATGGAGAAGGATATGATTGGATCGTTAGGTGTCTCAGAAATCCGCTTCGTTAGCGGAGGTAGCGGCGGCGATCAGGATGACGTGCCTAATGTTGGAGAGGGTATCGGAGAGATCATCGATAATCCATATACTACGGTTGGTCGAATTTTCTATGCCGTAGTCGAGGGAGTGTATGATAATTATTCTGAAAATGGCCATGAAATGATTAGCGAAACCGGAGTTCCTGACAATCAGGAAGGTTGTCACAATCAATGCAATGAATAACAGAAATATCTAAGTCAAGATTAACTTTATATTTTGCATAGTTAAAAACCTTCACCTTTTGTGGAGATATTTTACCTAAGGTAATTAAATTAAATAAATGACCAAATTAATGCGATGTAATTCGCTGCAAAATGAGCAACAATTATTGCTAGAAGCGATTTTTTTTGCACTGCTATCCTCTCTTATATATAGATACATGAGAGAATATAATACAAAAGCTATGGTAGGTGATATCGAAATATATCCCCCGCCGTGTGCGTAATAAGCAAGGGCACCGATTACAGGGACTGAAATCAAACCTCTCAGCTTTACAATTCTTTCTAATTCAATAATGCATAATACTATCAAACTTTCAATTATTGGCGCAATCATAATCACTTCAATTACTTGAAATGCTGAGTAATTCCACTCATAGTCACCATTATTATTTCCAGTTTTTGTGGCCGCAAAATAAATTATAAAGTACGCTACAAAAGAGGAAAAAAACTTTATCCATACCCTGAACAGGAAGTAGGATAGATATTTCATTTTTGTCAAATTTTTTATCACAGTACGAAATGATAGATCAATTACCAAGTTATGACAGCAAATTTTAGAGTGTCCTGCCCAATACGAATTTCTCTAACTGTCTCCGTATCAGCACTGTACCGTTGCCGATTAGATATTTTGAAGTAAAATTGTAACAAAACTGATTGCTAAAAATACTTTCACAAAATATTTATTATTTATATTTGGGATGATTTTATATTATTGATTTTTTCATGAGAGGGTTTTATGTCATATAGTGTAAAAATTATATGCTACAAAATAACTACAGCAACTTTTTTTGCCCTTATTTTTGCCCTAACTACAGCGTATGCAAGCAGCGCATCGCTTCCTCCGATTGACTTGGCAGAAGAGTATTTAAAGCGGACTGAGGTCTCCTCCCGCCTGCAGTCAGATGGTGTGGGGTTAATGGGAGATTCTGTAGATCCCAATTACGGCCATTTGAGATTTGAGCATGTAGATGTTTCCCTTCCCGGTAATTCTGGTCTTGAAGTCGCCATTCGCCGCAGCATCAGCCAAGGCGTTCACTATAACCCTTTTGTTAAAACCGGCTTTGGCAACTGGCATCTTGAAGTTCCGCGCATCTCCATGCTGGTCGGACAAAAATCGAGCGGCATAACTGTTGACCCGCCACAGCGCGATGGTCTGCAGTGCTCTGGGGCGCATGTAAATCCGCCCATCATTGTTTTGCCGACAGGGCCCGGAAATCCCGGGATCGATCCCAATATAGACCCTGACTACATTGTCGATGGCTGGGATTATTCAAACGGGATGAACCTGATCATCCCCGGTGCCGGTAGTCAGCAGGTCATTCACGGGGCCAATGGCAATCAATGGGAGACCGGCACGGTCAAAACCACCACCGCGAACTGGGCCATTTCCTGCATCGCCAATATTGGCACAGCTGACCAGAATGATGGTGGCGAAGGATTCATCGCCAAAGCGCCCAATGGGGATACTTATCGCTTCGACAAGCTTGTCTTCAGGGAAGCGACACCGATGGCTGTAGGTAGTGGTATTTTACACCGCAGCCATGCGATTATGCTGGCGACCCAGGTGACAGATGTAAACGGCAACTACGTCGATTACACATACACCGGTGATGGTGAGCTGACCCGGATCAAAGCTAATGATGGGCGGCAGATAGACCTGACCTACTCAAATGGCGTTATTTCCACGGTGACAGCCAATGGCCGCACCTGGAGCTACACTTATGCTACAGGGACTTACGGCCCGCCACTCACCGCCGTGACCCTGCCCGACGGTCGCTCCTGGTCCTTTGACTTACTGGGCCTCATCCAGGAACCAGCACGCGGCGTCTCCTGCACAGCCTCCAACCGCACTGTTTCCCTGACGCACCCCAACGGGGCCACCGGTACGTTTGTCCTGGGTGAAACAAAGCACGGTCAGCCATATAATCTTGGCGAGCCCAACTCTGCTGGCCTCTGCAATACGGAAACAAAGTCTAATGCACCGTCGAACTGGATCGAGGTGATGTCTGTGCGGAGCAAGACCCTGTCCGGACCAGGGTATCCATCTGCCACCTGGACCTATTCCTATGCCGGGGATACCGGCTATGGCTGGGGCGCCGGCGAAGATGAAAAATGGACCATCATTGCCGACCCTCTCGGCCACAGCACCAAGCAGTATTTTACACGGCTCACCGATAAGGGAGACAAGCAGGTCAAGCGCGAGACCTACAGTAATACGGGCGCCACCGGCTCCCCGCTGGAGACCGCAACCTACACGTATGTCGTGGAAGCATCCCTTGGCACGACCTATCTGCACGACCAGGATCGGGAGCGTCATACGCGGCCGGTGCACCTTGACCGGGAGACCATCACCCGCAATGGCGACACCTGGTACACGGACCATAATTATGTCAGCAGCTTCACCAGCAGCTCTTATTCCTATGGCAATCCGACCCTGACAGAGCGCTGGAGCAATGTCTCCACTCAGAAACGCAGCACCAGTACGACGTACTTGCACAAGAAGAACATCTGGGTGCTGGGCCTGCCAACATCTGTGGTCACCAATGGCCGGACCATGCTGGGCTTCACCTATGACAGTCTGGGCCGCTACACGGCGGTGACCCAATATGGCCAGCCTTATGCGACCTATGGGTACCACAATAATGGCGCGCAGGCCGGGCAGATCTACTGGGTCAGGAATGCGCTTGGTCACCAGACCACGCTCGGCAATTATAAACGTGGCATCCCGCGCTATATTACCCGCCCGGACGGGACACAGCTGACATTCTCGGTTGATGATAATGGCTGGGTCAAATCCGCCACCAATGCGCTCCTCAATACCACCAGCTACAATTACAACAATATGGGCTGGCTCACCGGCATCACACCGCCAGCCGGCTGGTCTCCCACGACCATCACCTATAGTGGTCTTGGCGGCAGCTTCACCCAGACAGAGACCCGGGGCGCCACCCGCACAGTCACCTCTTATGACAGCTTCACCCGGCCCTATCTGGTCAGGACGCAGCCGCTCTCCGGCGGTGGCACCACAACCTATGTGAAGAGCACTTTTGATGCCCTCGGCCAGGCAACCTTCACGTCATTCCCGTCTGCCAGTTCCAACCCGACCACCGGCACCACCATCACCTATGATGCCCTTGGCCGCACTTTGAGCGAGGCAGAGAATGTCTCGCCATTCGCCACCACCAATTACGCCTATCAGAACCAGCACCGCCGACGGGTGCAGGCGCCCGATGGCCAGTACACAACCTATTATTCGAGTGGCTATGGCGGCCCCGGTGGCGGCGATCTGTTGCAGATCTCCCAGCCCATGGGCGTGACCACCACCCTGCACCGCAATATCTGGGGCCAGCTTACCCGGTTGCAACAGGCGGGCAGCCATAATGGCTATACCCTCGATAAATCCCAGTATTATTACTATGACAGCCAGCAGCGCCTGTGCCGCCATTCAACGCCTGAAGGGGGGCACACAGTCTATGAGTATGATGCTGCGGGTCGCCAGACCAAATATGCCAAAGGCGTTGCTTCCGGCTCTTCATGCGCCGTGCCCTCCGGGCCGTCGCTCGTCACCACCACCTATGATGATCTTGGTCGCCCGACCCTGACCGCTTTTGCCGATAGCGGGACGCATAACATCGAGCGCAGCTTTGATGACAATGGCAATCTCCGGACCATCAACCGCAATGGCATCAACTGGACCTACACCTATGGCAGTATGGACAATCTGGAGACAGAGCGCCTGCAGATTGATGGCCGTACCTATCAGTTTACCTATACCTATAATGCTGATGGCCACATCACACAGCGCAAACTGCCCAATAACCGCAAGGTCAATTACTGGTACACAGGCCTTGGCCAGGTGCGCAAGGTACGCTCTGCCGGGCAAGGCTGGATGGATGCAGGCGTTTATCACGCCGGTGGCCAGCTTTCCTCTGCCACCTTCGGCAATGGCCACAGCTATAGCGGCACTATTACGTCGCGGTTGCAGCCCTTGCGCACCATCATCAGCCAGGGCAGCACCCTCGCGGTGGACCAGACCCTGGCCTATGATGCCATGGGCCGGGTTACCAGCCTGACGGACCTTGCCGATATCGGCAACAACCGCAGCTTCGGCTATGATGCGCTGGGCCGCCTCACCTCGGCCTCCGGCCCATGGGGCACCGGCGGGGCGCAAAGCTCCGGCAACTTCACCTATGATCCGCTGGCCAATATCCGCCAGAAGGTTCTGGGCAGTCGCACGGTCACGGTCGCGTATGACACGGCGACCAACCGGGCCACCTCTTCCACGGACACTGCCGGGGGCACACGCAGCCTTGCCTATGATGCACGGGGCAATGTCACCACGCTTGGGGGTCTCACCTTCTCGTATGACATGTCAGACCAGCCGGTCAGCCAGGCTGGCTCTGTGCCCGCGACCTTCACCTATGACGGTAACCTGAAACGGGTGAAGCAGGTCATGGATGGCAAGACCATCTACTCGGTCTATGATGCTTCTGGCGCCCTCGTCCTGCGCGATAACATCACCGACAATGAGCGCACGGATTATATCTCCATCCCCGGTGGCTCTGTCAGGGTGAAGAATATGGGTGCAGGCTCCAGTGGCAGTGGCACCCTCAGCTGGGTCCACAAGGACCATCTGGGCTCGCCGGTGGTTGAGGCCAATGCCAGTGGTACGCTACAATGGCGTGAGCGCTATTCCCCCTATGGCGAGAAGCTGAACAGCGTTGCCGGCAATCTCGACCGCCCTGCGTTTACCGGCCATATCCATGATGACGCATCAGGCCTCACCTATATGCAGGCCCGCTTCTATGACCCCGTCATCGGCAGGTTCCTCAGTATTGATCCTGTGGGGTTCACCCCGGACCAGCCCTTCATGTTCAATCGGTATGCGTATGTGGGGAATGATCCGGTTAACCTCACAGACCCAACCGGAATGTGCCCTAAATGTATCATTACCGGTTTGAAGGTAACATTCAAGTCAGCCGTTAAAGGTAAAAACCCCATTAAAACTGCCGCAGATGAGTTCGTTGGTATTGTGGACGATGCTGGGACATTAATGGATGGGCAACTTACCTTTGCCGATGCTGGTGCTGTTGTTGATATTTTGATTGGGACAGAGTTTAATAATCCTAAAGTTCGTGCTGCCAATAAAATTCACGGTAATGACAAAAGGAGCCCAAAGCCTCAACATAGATATGAAATCAGCGACCAAACTGGTGATGTAAAAAAAACCGGCATCAGCGGCCAATCACTCAATCAAAATGGCACCTCATCTAGAGCAAACAGTCAGGTTAACCAACTAAACAGGGCCGGTGATGGAAACACCTATTCCGCCTCTGTACCTGAAACAAATATTCCTGGAAGAGCCAACGGACTCGACGCAGAAAGGACTGCAACAAACAAACTAAGCGCCGAAGGACATTCGCTTGAATTCCAAAGAAGACCAAAACCAGATCAGTAAGTATACAGAATCACAATGCGACTTGAAGAATTATCCCTCAACTTCTCACGGCCAGTAAATGAAAGCCAGAGAACCATTGAGGAGAGATCACGAAGTACGATGTCAGGTATTTCATCTTATTTTAGGTGTCATCCAAAGGAGACGAATTTTTGGAAAATTAGTTTCAATATTAACAATAGAAATGAAAAACAACACCTAAAAAATCTCAATGGAGTACTGAAGTACAACGCAGAAATCGACATAGAAGAATTTTTAATCTTACCAAAAGAAAAACAAAAATTAGAAATACTCAATTTTACATTAAAACAACTGGAAATAATATTTAATTTTTATTCACTGGGAAAAATCCAAGCTGATGAGATCAGGTCATATGTCATAAGTCGGGGCTACAAGAGCTATTTTTCCGGCCCAACCGCAAAACATGGAAGCTTAAGTGCACGAGTTGTTTGCGAACAGAATTTCGAATTTTCAAGAATATACTTAGAAATAAAAAAAGAAAAAGTGATTATAAAAACATTCGATCTTTTCAAAAGTTCACCAGAGGAATTTATATTCAACTTATATTTACAAGAACCAGAATGGATTTCTAATTCTCAGGTTAAAATATGTGTTCCAAATGGGGATACTTTTAATATTGATATCAAATGAAGTTAAGATGAGATTCCATTCCTAACGGACTTATACTAAGTAAGGCTGGATGGATGCAGGCGTTTATCACGCCGGTGGCCAGCTTTCCTCTGCCACCTTCGGCAATGGCCACAGCTATAGCGGCACCATTACGTCGCGGTTGCAGCCCTTGCGCACCATCATCAGCCAGGGCAGCACCCTCGCGGTGGACCAGACCCTGGTCTATGATGCCATGGGCCGGGTCACCAGTCTGACGGATCTTGCCGATATCGGCAACAATCGCAGCTTCGGCTATGATGCGCTGGGCCGCCTCACCTCGGCCTCTGGCCCATGGGGCACCGGCGGGGCGCAAAGCTCTGGCAGCTTCACCTATGATCCACTGGCCAATATCCGCCAGAAGGTTCTGGGCAGTCGCACGGTCACTGTCGCGTATGACACGGCGACCAACCGGGCCACCTCCTCCAGTGACACTGCCGGGGGCACACGCAGCCTTGCCTATGATGCACGGGGCAATGTCACCACCCTTGGGGGCCTCACCTTCTCGTATGACATGTCTGACCAGCCGGTCAGCCAGTTCGGCTCTGTGCACGCGACCTTCACTTATGATGGTAACCTGAAACGGGTGAAGCAGGTCATGGATGGCAAGACCATCTACTCGGTCTATGATGCTTC
>JALEGM010000024.1 GCA_022763145.1 Aquisalinus sp.
AAGAGGACTATTGCTAACAGGTCTTCTGTTTTGCTTATTTGGACTTTTGGTCTTATGGCTGGCGCAATTTATTATAGGCACAAACCCTGCGAGTGCTGACGGATTTGACTCAAATAATGCGTTCATTGATTATATTCTCAATGACTTGCACCCGTTTTTTAAGTATCTTGCCCTGATCGGGTTATTTGCGGCACTTGTATCTACAGCAGATGCTGAATTGCTGGTAATTGGTTTGATGCTCTCAAAAGAACTTAACCGTTGGGAAATCAATAGGAATCTTGAACCTAAAGACACCAGATATGGTGTAATTATCATCGGATTGGTGCTCGGATTAGTTGGATATTTTCTGAGGGATTATCTTGTCGATATATTTTACGCGTTATTGAACTTATTGATGATAACTGGTCCAATAGCATGGCTCACTTTGTTTCAAAGAGGCAAAAGCAATTTATTGAATGTCGCAATTTTAGGCTCATGGGGAGTATTTTTGTATCTATTAAGTAGTGGAAATTTAGCTAATGGTTACTACCCACTATTGATACCACTACCAATACTGCTTTGCCTCTTTATTTCCAAAGGCGAGGGAAAATCTAGTGTAAATGTCAAGTAATCAAACTTCTAGATTATCTGACCTATCTTTATACTGGGGGTCTTTTCTCGGAACTCTACTGGGGATGATTATTGCTGGCGGTGTTGTGCTCAATGATACTTTGACTCTGATCGATAGCGTAAATACCAATAACACTGTTGACCGTGATAATTCTGTATCGAGCGCTTTAGTGCTAGCAATAATATGCGGTGTTAGCTTCCTAAACTGCCTTCGTCATTTTATCAGAAGAAATATTGGTCCCTACGTTGAAAAAGAAACAATTTACTTTTCTAGGATGAACGTGTCAGGCAGGATACTTTTGGTGCTGTTCTACACAGTGATAGTTGGCGGGTATGGTGTAATCATTGCTCTTTTCGGCATTGGAGATGCGTTCTCAATCACCATCATTTCTTTGTTCCAATCGGGATGCTCTGTAGCGGCAATGGTGCTCACAGGTTTCATTTCGTTCGATTCATTGCAGAGTCGACAATCCGCTCCTAAATCTGGCATTTTGTTTTTTGGGGATTTAATATTTTTTGGTATATTTTTTACATTTGCTACAGCTGAGTTTATTACAGGATCAGCTTTCCAGTTAGATAAAGTTTGGTTCTTCCTATTAGCAGCGGCAGCAATATTTGTAATTGAGTTCGTATTAATATACGCTTCGGAAACAGTTCGCGCGATTAAACGCTCAATAGACGATTTGGTCAATAATGCCACGTACACGCAATAAATCGGACAGCTTGAACAAATCAATGAAGTTACCTCAAGCCCTCCAAAGCAAAAACCATAGAGATGTGAGAGATTGAAAGTCATGTGCCCTTGATCCGGTTTCTGGTCGGCTGTGCTGAACAACGGCCTCAGCTAGGGTGAAGGCCGTTTTCATCCCATCCGAAGCAGAAACCTCCTCACAGTACTGGCTCTGGGCAGTTGATTACCGCCCCAGTGATGGGCCTTTGTTGGGCTGGTTGTCTTGGGCTTGTTCTTGGGCGCGGCGGTCGAGATATTCTCTCATATGTTGCTCGGGTGTCTTTGGTGGAGCGTTGAGGTGGTTTGCGGGATGGTTGGCGGTGTTGAAGGCAGCGCGGGCTTTGCCTTTCATGGTGCTGCGCTCCGTGTCCATGCCCGGCATGCGGGGTGATTTCATGCGGTCTGGTTCCAGTTCGCCTTTCCTGAGTCGATAGAGCTTTTTGTGAACTTCTAGCCTCTCACGCACTGATTGAGCTCGTGCATCCTTGATTTGAATTTGCAGTGCATGACGATCTGCGGCCTGTGCGGCGCGCAGGTCCTGTGCCTGAGCCTGATCGCGTTTGAGGGCCAGATATGCCTCACGCTCATTGTGTTTCTTGGTGCGTGCGCGCTGCCCGGTGATCCGGTCGAGCATACCCCGCCAGCCAGTATTGAGCCGTTGGGACCGTTGTCGGCATTCTTCATTCCAGCGGGTTTGTTGTTTGTGTTTGAGATTGGCCCGCTCTTTCCTGTGGGCCTGCGTCATAGCCTGCCGTTTCTGTGTTAGCGGCCTTATGCGCTTCTCTGTTTTTTGCTGGTTCTCATCCAGATAACGCTGGAAGGTCTCTGTTAGCTCTTTGGCGAACTGGGCCTTGGCCTGATCGACTGATGGAAGCGGTCTGGCATAGTCTTTTGGATCATTGGGATCACCGAGCTTTGCCCTGACCTCTTTGGCTTTTTTGTTGGTATAGCGGGTAACGCTCAGGACTTCCCCTTCATGGGTGACGATCACATGACCGCGCCTGTCCCCCTTGGCCAGTTTCATGCCGATCTCTTCCAAGGAGGCCGCAAAGGCCCGGCGATTATCACTGCCTGAATAGCGCTCTTGGATGATAGCCTTTAGGTCCCGGGTATGAATCCCCATGCGCTTGGATTGCTGCCATTCGGCAAGGGTAAATCGGCGGGGGTCTCGATGCTCTTTCCTGATGTATCCTTCGGGGAGTGTCCAGTCATGCTCGATGAATAAATCCTTAGAAAGACTATTGAGTTTACGCTTGAAGAACTTCATCGGCTTGGCCGTCATGGTCTTGGCATCAATCAGGCTATAAGCCACATGGCAGTGTGTCCGGCCTTCTTTGGTATGATAGATCAGAACACGGGGCTGATTACTCAGACCGAGGCTCTCTTCCATCCGGGATATGGCAGCCTTGAAGGTCTTGTCTGTCACCTCGGCCTCATGCGGCGGGTTGAAGGAGACACTGAACAGATGCTTTTGGCACTTGGTGCCTTTGCGGATGGCTTCAGCTTCTTTCATGGCCCCGATCACATCTTCTGAGAGAAAGCCCCTGATATCAGCAACCCTGACATGCTCATTATCCTCTGTATTGAGAAGGTGCTGGCCGAGCGCTTTGCCGGAGCCACGGCAGGAAGCAACAATAATCATGATATCACCGCCATCACTGCTATGCCTCCGCTACCCGCAAAGCCGCCATGATATGGGACTTTATCAGGCCCATATCCTGACACGCTGCCGTAATGGCGGCGTCAACTTCAGGTGTGACAGGCAAACAGCCCAACGCAGCAGACTTGGCTAAGGAGCGCAGATCATGAGCCGTGTCCATATGTCCCATCAGGGCAAGCGCCTGTGACAACTTGACCTGATCCAAGGACGGCATGGAGCGCCGGGATGATCGGACGGACATCGTCCCGGCATCACCGGCAAACAGGGTCTCTATCACATAACGGTTCAAAGACACGCCCCCGGCTTCACGCGCCCATTGCTCCAACTGGACCCGCATCTCTGGTGTCAGGCGGATCGATAAAGGCGCAGGGCGTTTGCACTTCTTATCTGGCTTGGATGAGGAGTTGGCGTGAGACATGAGGCGGTGATGAGAGTGAATGATACAGTGGGTTGAATGGCAATGCGCCGTGAATAAACAAAAGCCCGCCATGAAACTCGGTGGCGGGCTAAACGGTAACAGCAAGACTGAGTGTGAACGGGATGATAGCGGGCTAACGCTCCAGACCGTGCTCTTTAACAATCTTGGAGCGTTCTTCGCCCATCAGCCGCATATGGGCCTGCACCAGATTAGGCAGCGGCTTACCCTCTCTATCCCTTTGGTTGAAAAAACTTTGTTTGAAGGTCGCACTATTGGTGAACAGCTCCACATACTGCAAGTTGAGAGTCGGTTTGTGCTCCGCAGCGTCATTGAATGACTCTCTATGAGACATGGATGGTCCTTTCGTTGGGTTAGTGGTGGTGGTGAAATTAAACTTTGGGAAATCGGTGCATCAGAATCACAATCGCAGCGATGGTGCGCGCGGGCGCGGCTGCATGCTGCCTTCACTGGGAGGAAGCGCGTCTGTTTCCGAAAGCAGCCCAATCTGGCTTAGATGGGCATTCCAAGCGGCGAGCTCGTCAAATAAGTTTTCTGGAATTGAACAAGAATCCGGCGCAACCAAGTTCGAATTATTCGCGTCAATGCGCGCCATTGTCAGCGTCAATTTGATGGCTAAATCAAAGGTCTTGGAATTTTTTTGGTTAGTCAGCAAGGCCATACTGTCGAACATTCTCGATTGATTTTAAGATGCTTCTGCAGTCATGGTTTGTCCCTTTCACGGCACTGACCAAAAGGTCAGGTGGTATGCCATTATGGTCAGATGACTTCCGACACAGATGTTCATATGATCAATGGAAAGTGGAGAATCTGTTGAAGGGTCTCATTTTCAGAGAATTCCAGAACTTTCTGGAACTAAACTGGTCCATCTCAGTGGTAGATCATGTGCTGGATCAACCAAGTCTGAGTACACAAGGCGCATACACATCAATTGGGAATTATCCTCATCAGGATTTTATCAGTCTTGCAGTTGCAGCGTCCACTTACACGGATATGCCTCTTGATGAGATGATCCAGAATTTCGGCAAACATTTGTTTGGTGCATTGGCACAGGCGCATTCTGATATGGTCGCGGGTTTTGGGGACTGCTTTTCACTTATTGCGAATATTGAATCTGTTATTCATCGCGATGTACGGAAGATCTATAAGACAGACGAACTTCCTCGCTTCGAAATCCTGGAACATCGCTCTGATGACTTCTTAAGTCTTGAGTACTCCTCCTCTAGGCCATTCGCCATTCTGGCAGAAGGTTTGATGAGAGGAGCACTACTTCACTATGGCATTAACGAATCGGTGAGTTTGATTCGCGAAGATATCACAAACGATGGAACGCGCGCCAGATTTACGTTGCAGAAGATTGATGAACAAGCAGAACTCCCAGATTCAGGCTGATGAGCTCGATATACTTCGCAAACGTCTTGATCGCGAAAGGCGTGCGCGTGAAGAAGCCGAAAAGTTGCTAGAAGCAAAATCGGATGAGCTCTTTACCGCTTTTCAAAGATTGGAAGAGGAATCAGCTCTTGCCAAGACACTTCGTGTCGGGATTGAGGCTGCTAATGATGGCATAGCACTCGTCAATTCAGACGGCGAATTTAGCTATATGAATCAGGCACATGAAACGATGTTTGGATATGGCGAGGGTGAATTACTTGGTCGCCCCTGGACCGTTTTATACACCGCTGATGAGCTGGCTCGATTTGACAGTGATATCATGCCGCAATTCGGTAAAGATGGCTTTTGGCGGGGAGAGGCAACTGGCCTCTCGAAGGACGGGCGTTCTGTACAGCAAGAAGTCGTTTTAACACAGGTTGCTTCAGGTGGATTAATTTGTGCGACCCGCGACATTACGAAGCGTAAGGAACGAGAGAGACTACGCCGGGAATTGGAGGAGAGCTTAAAACGGGCTGAACATGAGGCTGCACTCTTCACAATCAGCAGTGCATTTGCGCATGACTTCAATAATCTTGTATGCGCCATTAATGGCCACGCACTCTTATTACGAAATCGTCTGCAGGATAATCATAAAGCAATAGGTAACTTAAATAGTATTTTCCAAGCAATTGATCAAGCAGCTGCTCTATTAGACGCTCTTGGAACTGAGCAAAAAGCTAATATGCTGAAGACACAGCGCATAGATCTGGGGCGTGTCGTGGAAATGGTCAGTGAAATATCTAAATCTGTAAAGCCGGATAGAGTCACATATACGACAGACTTGCTACCGAATATCTTCGTTTTGGGCAATGAAACACTGCTTTCGAGATGCTTGTTGAACCTCATCAAGAATGCATTTGAAGCGATTCCGGAGACTGGCTCTGTTCGGGTTTCAATGCGTGAATGCCCATCCCCGGTGCTTTCAGAAAATGCTAAGCGCATTCAGATCGGGACGCAGGTTCACGAAAACCTTGTGGTCTTAGAAATTACAGATACAGGAGAAGGGGTGGCTGCTGAAGTCTCAGAGGAATTCCTTCAGCCTTATGTCACCACTAAGTCACGTGAAAAAGGAACAGGACTCGGGCTACAATCTCTCAAGGTGTTGACGGAAAGTGGTACTGCCAGCGCTGAAATTGAAAGCGAAATCGGTGTTGGTACACGCTTCCGGATATTCCTGGAACGAGCTGAAATTGAAAAGCACTTAGATCAAGGGCATAATGGATGTAAAAAGTCAGCAGAGCTTCATTACCTAATCGTAGATGATGATGCGTTGATTGGTGAGATGTTGAGGGAAATGCTAAACATGCTCTCCGTTCAGGCAACATGGGTCGATTCACCATTCGAAGCATTGAGAATATTAGAGGCAGATTCTGCAGCTTATGATACCGTTATCACAGACATTAATATGCCGGAGATGAACGGTATTGAACTTGCGACCAAGATTAGGGCCGCCTACCCTCATATACCAATTGTAGGCTTTTCTGGTCAGGCAGATTATCTGAAGAAGAATCCTCTCTTTACGTCATTATTAAAGAAACCTTTTGACTTTTCGGATCTACAATCGCTTGTTGGTGTTTCTTGATCGTAAATATCATTACTGTCAATTTATCCTAAATGCATAATTAAGTATCAACGAGATACACACCTGTCCAATTGGACAGGTGACATAGCTCTTCCGCGAGCAGTAAAACCTTTTTGTACAGAAGTATTGATGCGCGCGTTTTGATACCCTTTTTTCATGAGCAAAAAGCTCAAGAAAAAGGAGTAGAAAAATGAAACTTACTAAACTTAGTGCAGCGGTAGCTGTTATCGCCATGTCGATAGGACAAGCATCTGCAGCAGACGTTGATGTCTCAGCAGGCGCAAAAATTATTGCGCCATTGCAACTGTCAAATGCGACAGCTCTGTATTTCGGTACAATTGCACCAAGCCTCACAGATGCAGACACAGTTGTTGTTTCACCTTCCGGTGCTAAAACATGTGGTGTCGAGTTAACATGCCTCTCAGATGATCACACTGCCGCACAGTTTAATGTAACGGGCGAACCTAACCGTTCGTATACAATACAATTGCCTGATACAATTCAAATCAGCAATGGATCCGAGACAATGACGGTAGACAGCTTCACTGGTTCAAAAGCTGCTGGAACGTTAGCATCAGGAACTGATTCATTCAGTGTGGGTGGTACACTGGAAGTCGCCGCCAACCAAGCATCTGGTGAGTACACAGGTACATTCGTTGTGTCCGTGGAGTACCAGTAATCGGTTAGCGGTTCCCCTGAAAGCCCACCTTTCCCCTCTCCACTTTGGGTGGGCTTTCAATTTACTGCTTGAATGGAGGAAATCATGTTGCGTGAGACACTGAAGTTTTTTGTTACAGTATTATTGGTAACTTATGTGGTCACCTTGATGCTTGTGCTATTCAGCGCGCCAGGCTTTGCGCAAGAGGGTGGTTCAGCAGATCCGGAATTTGAGGGGAATGCTGGCGCAATCATTATAAACGGTTTGCGGCTACAGAAAAGGCAAGATCTCGACTTCGGGACGATAGCGCCAAGTTTGACTGAGATGGGCACGGTTCAAGTCCTGCGCGGCAGAAATAATAGATCAATCTGTGGCAGTACACTGATCTGTTTTAAAGCTGGTAATCGAGCCAGATTCACAGTGATTGGTGAGCCAGGTCGTACTTACACGATTGAAGACCCGGGATCCATTCTGATTACCAACCCACAAGGTAGTACTATGCTTGTGGATACGTTTGTGGGTGCGGGTAGTGGAAACGATACTCAATGGCGTGGATTTCAAACGCTTCGTTTCTCTGGCATTCAGCGCTTCAATATTGGAGCTACACTTCACGTAAATCCGAACCAGGATCCGGGTGAATATTTCGGGCTGTTCCCGGTATCTGTTGAATATCAATAGGAGATCATATCATGATAAAGAGTAAGTATTTTTTTATAGCGACATTTTTTTTGATCATACTTCAGATGACGGAAGTGAAAGCTGATATAATGATCGCGCCAACACGCGTTGTTTTTGAAGGGAGTGACCGATCTTCGGAAATCGTTCTGGTTAATCGTTCTACGAACGAATTTGCGTTTCGTGTCAGTCTGGAGAATCGGAGGATGCTGCAAAATGGATCGTTGGAATTGGCACCGGAAGCAACCGAGGATGAACTTTTTGCCTCCAACCTTGTTCGTTATTCTCCCAGGAGAATTATTTTAAATCCTGGGGAGAAGCAAACTATTAGAATATCTGCTAATGCTTCCGGCCTTGAACCAGGTGAATATAGGTCACATTTACGGCTAATGTCTGCGCCGACAAGTGCTGGGAAGAAGCTTGGAGAATTAATTCAACAGGAATCTGATGGAATATCGATTGAATTAGTCGCTGTGCGCTCCATTACCATCCCGGTAATTTTAAGGGTGGGATCATTAGAGGCGTCTGTGGAGATGGGCAGGGTACGCACAGAGCGCAGTGATAATGAAGGAGAAACCATATTAGTCGCGCGAATGAGTAGAAGCGGCACAAAATCTACATATGGTGACATACACTTGTATGTCGGTACTGAGGATAAACCTGTATTTATTGCTCGCGGTATAGCCATCTACACACCTAATCAAGATAGAGACGTATACCTTCCAGTACCCAATAACGTTCTCCAGGCGCTGTCAGGAAAAAATATTAGAATCGCCTATGTTTCATCCGACTCCTCTTCTGAACGGACAATAGCCGAAACGACGACGAGTCTGTCCGTAAATTGATCAGAATAACTGGTCTAGGCTAATGGCGAGTTATCTCAAAAACCTCATTTTTTGCTTGATCTTTTTTTTACCTATTACGCCTTCATCATTTGCCAATGATCCATTTGACAGTCTATTTGGAATTATCTCAGAGCCATTAGAGGTAAGCTATGAAGAAGGCCCAAGCAAAGATGATGTGATGATTGTTGAAGCAAAGCTGAATAATCTCGCCATTTCAGATGATATTTCTTTATACAGATTGGGTGATAGTTATTGCGTGCCAATTATGCAATTCATGGAAGTCGTGGAATTCCCATTTGACGAAGAAGTAGGTGCCATATCAGGTTGGGCCATTTCTCCTGATCGACATTTTCGGTTTGACTTTGAAGGCTTAACCGCAAGCTATGGGGCGCGTAAGATACAACATGATAATTTCATTTTTCAGAGTACGTCTGAAGGAAGGTGTGTCGGTCTCGCATCAATTGAAGAGCTTTTCCCTTTAACTTTAAGTGTAAATTTGCGCAATCTATCGTTGCAAATTATATCATCAGAGATTCTACCGATAGAAGCACGGTTAGAACGTGCACGTTACAGGAGGGAAATGGTTCAGCGTCGCAAGCCTCAACGTGCTGAATACCCTTATGTCGAAGAGGATTACAAAGCATTTTCTCTGCCTACTTTTGATTTCGGAGCTAATTTGGGTATTGGTCCGAGTACAATCAGTGCAGATATGGCGCTTGCAGTAACCACTGACATCCTATGGATGACTGGTGACATACGCACCATAATGGGGCGTGGGACGATACAAGACAATTTACGCGTCACACTTTCCAGGTTTAATGAAAATAGGACTGAACGCCTATTTGCGACTACCAGAATATCTATAGGTGATATTGCGTCACAGGATATTCCCCTCTTGGCAAAATCTGAACAGGGGCGCGGAATTTACTTATCAAATCGACCTTTGGTTGCATCAGAGGTATTTGATCTTACGACTGTTAGAGGGCGCTTACCGCCGGGATGGGAAGCTGAGTTATATTCCAGTGACAAACTGGTAGATTTTATTACTGCACCTAATGATTTGGGTGAGTATGAATTTAATGAAGTCCCTCTACTGCCTGGATATAATCGATTCACGGTGAAGCTTTACGGGCCACATGGGGAAGAAGAAATTTATACCCATAAATTTTTTGTCGGTGCAGATATGAACGCAGAAAATGAGGTACAATTCGATATCGGCTTCATTGAACCAGGTAAGTTTCTGTTTACGCGATCGAAAATGCGCGCGCAAAGTGAAAACACGCAGAAAGACAATCGACCAATTAGTGCCTATTTCAGGTTAAGAAGAGGGCTGACGAAAAATCTTTCAGCGGGCTTAAGTGCATTTTGGGATACACTTACTCAAACAGCTTCTGCTTCGGTTGAATTAAATACGAGTTTTTACGGCATATACAACTCTACAAAAATAGCTGCTCATGAGACTGGAAAGCCGGCAGTCAGTACTGCTTTGCAAGGTCGGGCAGGTTCTAACTCATCATATTTTGTACGCTTTACCACTGCTGGTGATCTTGAAAATACAGCTACTGGTTTTGGTGAGACCCGTTCTATTGAGTCCGGGCAGTTTCGGTTTGATACTAATACAACTGTTCTTGGTCATCCAATAACATATCGTATAGGAACAAATTGGCAAAAACTAGCCTCAGGGCTAGAGGATATCAGCGTTGGTGCTCGCCTTTCGACGACCCTACGAGGTACTTCCTTGAGTACGAGTTTAAGAAATGACAGGATTAAGGACAAAGCGGGTTCGCAAAAGGAAGCTTATTCCGGAAAAATATTGGCCAGTCGCGCCATCGGTAAAACGCGGCTACGGTCAGAACTGGCATACCTATATGAGGATGGGTTTCGACTCTCATCAGCAGAAATTTCCGGACAAAGAAGGTTAAAGTCAGATTGGGTGTCTCGGTTCTCAGTATCACAAGATATGCGATCTGGCAGTACTACAGTGAGCACTGGCCTTTCCAAATCATATGAGACGTACTCTATGTCATTATCAGCTCAAGCAGATGATCTGGGGGACTGGAATGTAAATTTTGGTTTTAGTTTCTCCTTGTTTGAAAACAGTTCTAGTAAGTACGAAATGGGGCCGCCGGGGTTGTCACGTACCGGCGCACTTAATGTGTCTGTCTTTAATGACTTCAACGCAGATGGTGAGTTAGATCCTACTGATGAGCCTATTCACGGTGCCGCCTTCTTGGTTGCTGATAGCTTAAGAAGGGAAAGTACTGATCAAAGCGGTCAGGTTCTCTTTGGCAAAATTGAGCCTTTTCGTCAGACAAATCTCGAACTTCAGCTGGCTAGCTTGGATGACCCCTTTTTAAGGCCAGAGATACTCGGCCGTACAGTTCGCACACGTCCTGGGAAAATCATTGATATTGAAATCCCGTTGATGGCAACAGGGGACATAGACGGAGCGGTAATGGTGGAGACTAGCACGGGCGTACAAACACTTGCCGGTATAACGGTTGATATTTTCACTGATACGGGACTGCTCGTTGCATCCGCAGTAACTGAGTACGATGGCTATTTTTACGCAGAGGATCTACCGGCCCAGACCCTGTTTTTGAGGGTATCAAAGGCTGACTTAGCTCTGCTGGGAGCAGAGAGCACAGAGGTGATCGCAGAGTTATCGCGTGATATACCCTCCGTGGCTGGCCTTGATCTGTTAATCAAGATGCCAAAAAAGTAACAGGTATATTAAGAAGTTGTTTGTATATCAGGGAAGCTGAAGGATTGTGAATATGAAGGTTTTACTGGCAGACGATCATGATCTTGTAAGGGATGCACTATCTGCGCTTCTCATAGCAGAAGAGCCTGACATTGATGTCGTAACTACCGCAGACCTGCCAAGCGCACTTCAATGGGTAAAAAACGAACAGGATTTCGATGTTATTATTTTAGATATGCGGATGCCTGGTATGAACGGGTTAGATGGGGTCCAGCAGATGTTGGTAGCATGTCATGACGCGAAGGTCGTATTGATGTCGGGCAGTAATGTCAGTTCAGAAATCGAAACAGCCTTACAAATGGGGGTATTTGGCTTTGTTCCGAAAACAATAGCCGGCGCTGCTCTATTAAATGCGATTAAGCTAGTTGCTGCTGGTGAGAAATACCTGCCTGCTTATTTATTATCTAAAAAAAGTGGTCTATCACCAAACAATAATGCGCCTCACCTCACGGAACGTGAGCGAGAGGTACTAGCTGAGCTCAGGCGTGGCAACTCAAACAAAGAGATTTCCAGAACATTGGGTATAGCGGAGACCACAGTGAAGCTGCATTTGCGCTCTCTGAGTGAAAAACTGGAAGCAAGAAACCGGACAGACATTGTTGTTCGGGCGATAGACTTAGGTTTGGCTTAAGTTTTCGGAAGCTGTTTTATTGCAACCCAGTTCTCAGTTTCATCAGGCGTGCGAAAGTCCCTCGCCTTATTTTGGTTGATTGAATTTTGATCAATCTGAACATTTACAGTAGCTGTATCTGTTGAAGTTCTGTCTTTTTAGGAAAATTCAACACTGGTTCATGGGACAAATTAATATAGGGTAAACGCTCCACACGAGGTTTGGTTAATAAACTATTCCTGCCTGTAATATGAAAGCGGAGCCCTGATATGTTGGATGATCTTGAGAGTTATGAGGAGCTGGTAACGTTTAACAATGATATCGCCTCTTTTGAGAGTGATTTTACGTTTCAAGGCGATTTGTTGGGTGCGCAAGTTCCGGAATTTTTCACCGTTTGGTCCTCCGGCACGTTCTCAAATTTTGAGCAAGTATCAGTTGGAGCAGGCGAGAAACCAGGCAACGGTAAAACGCCTTCCGCCCTTGACCCTATGCTACAAGCCCTGTGGGCGGGCCAACAGCCGACCATCGCTGCGCGGTCCAATGAGGGCGCGAAGTCGGCAAACAATCATGCGGAGGGACCATATCAGTTCTTTGGTGAGTATGTTGTCGTAGATGTGCGTGCTCAAGATGGTATGG
>JALEGM010000283.1 GCA_022763145.1 Aquisalinus sp.
GCTGTGTCAGGGATGCTATTGCTGACGCACTGATTAGAATCACAAAAATCGGCAAGGCGCTAAAAGCTAACAAGCTCTTGCCTCTGATATTATGAACGACAGCGTTCGCGTGTACAATTTTAAATGTATATTGAAATGCCCAAGATAGGAGCCCGGCCGCAAGCGGTAAGAACGGTAGAATCCAGATTCCGCGTAAGATACCCCTGTGCAAGAGACTGTGTTGCGCTGCTATAAAGAGCCAACTTGCAGTCGCAAAAAAACCAATAAGTACAAAGATTATTACTGGAATAATTTTATCTGACCATTGCAATGGCTTTTTGTTTACTCTCTGTATTATCAATATTAGAGATAACATCATCAGTAGACTGGCTATGGAGAATGACAACATTTCTCCCGCTCCAATTTCAAGCCAAAATAAATGTGCCTGTTCATTCAGCCAAAGATGGATGTCGACGGCCTGCAAATTTGGGACTTCATATAAACTTTGTACATTATTATCGGAAACAAAGCTTGTGCTTTTAGTAATTCTGCTCGTGAACGTATCGATTCCTTCGTTTAATGACCCCAGGAAAGATGCTGTCAATGTGACTGTCGCAATTATCGCCATCAATATTCCGATGAAGCACGCCACGACTGAAATGGTGCCTGCTTTGAGAGTGTCCCATATTTTGAACTGGGTTAGAGGTATCGCAATATAACAAAGCCCAATGCAAACAAGCATCGGGGTCGTCACCTCAAAACCTTTTAGGAAGGAAATGAAAACCAGGCCTGCAATAATGATTTCACTAACGAATGGCTTCGTTAAATAAGATTGCCCCCAAGTTCTCCGCTGGAGCGCGATCGAAGTGGGAATGTAGATTTTAATATAATAGGCTGCAAAAACCGGCAAAGCCCAAAGCCATAACGACCAGTATAGGCTAGCGCTATAAATCGCTAGCCAGTTACTACCAATGAGCATGAGCCATGCGGCAGCACTTGGAAAGAAAAACCCCCTTTGCGCTAACATGATCAGGATAGCTGAAAATAGAGAAGCAAGCAGTACGCGATTAGTATTTTCGAGTATGTAAAGTCTGCTTTTTGGCGGTACTGAAAAAAATCTTAGACCAGAGTCAATCGCATATGAAAACCAGCCTTGAATACCAACATTGCCCCTGTAGGGATATGGTTCACGTAACGGTTTAGAGCGTACTGGCAAGTTAGCGCTTTTGTTCTCGAGATAATACTCTATTGACTCATTTGCTTTTGCGATTGCAGTAATGCCACTTCTTCGATCACTGTACCAACCGAGTAGACCATACTGAGAGAAGGTACCTTCCTGGTGTGCACGATTAATGCGCCCTAGTACCAGGCTGTCGGAGTAGGTATCTTTTCCTCCCGCAAAGGTTCCAGCGTTTGGATCTGTATCAATGGCGTGGTCAGCGCGTTGTTGCCAAAGCAGGGTGGTCAAAGTTGTGACCAGAAGAAATAGTACTAGCCATTTGAAACGGATCAATCCCTGCAAAAGGGCAACTAGGATATCGATAGAAGGCATACTTGAATCTAGCTTCAACATGGCAGATACCGGTTCCTGGGGACTTCCCTTGAGAGCATAACTGCTACTGCCTTGCTAGCATTATTTTTATGACGAGAGGAGTGGCTTAGATGTAGAAGCATTCTGGGTTACAGTTTTTTGAACGCTTAACCCCAAATACTCATCAGGGATGGTGGACGCTGGTCATGGAGTTCTTTGAAATACAATTAGGCATCTCCTGAATTGGAAAATACGTATGCGTGGTAAAAACCTTGAAGATCTCGACCTTCTCGCACGGACTCCTGAAGAGTCTGAGCTCATGCTTGATGCTGCTTTTATGGAGTTGTTTGACGACCGCACGTTATATTATGATATCATCCCCGGGATAGATCAATCTGGAGTTATCATTTGCCCGCCGCTTGATGAAGATGCCCTTCAAGCTCTTCAAAGACAAATAACTGATGTTGATGAGGTGGAGTTTTATCAGTTTCGGCGTTGCACAAAACTGCATATAAGTCATATCCGCAGTCGCGATGATTTGGTTTCAGAGCAAACACTTCAACTTCTGCAGGCCTTAAAAAAGCGCTCCCCTAAAAACATACTGTACACCCTGCAAAAGGATAATCACCCATTATGGGTAAAGGACTGGGTGGAGCATTACGCGAGTGCGTGCCATGCAGATTTTGCAGTCATATATGATAATGGTTCAACCCAGTATACGGTGAGTGAGTTAAGTGACGAGCTAAGCAAGCTGGACATCCCGTTTTTTATTCTCTCAGTGCCCTATAAATACGGGCCCAGTAAGGGGGCTCAGAATCCGAATTGGGGGTTCCACTCCATGTTTCTGCAAGACAGTTGCCTGGAGCATTTTCGAGAAGCGGTTTTATCTGCGGGGCTTGGAGATACTGTCGTCTTGAATGTGGATATTGATGAAATCCTTTTCAGTACTGATTTACATGACAGAAATGTTTTTGACGCCTGCCGCGCAAGTGAATCAGGGTGTATAAGGTTTTATGGTGTTTATACGTATCTTGATTTTAGTAATTCTGATTCCCAGAGCTTGCCGCGTCTTGCGCAGCATGTGTTAGCCGACAAGACGTCACTGTGCACACCTGCAAAGTATGCCTTCCAACCTGGGCGGTTGCTTCCATCGTCCTTTCTAACTCCACACAGAATTGGCATCAGAAAGGATCGCAAAAAAAATATCGCATTTCTGGTACCTGACAAAGCGTACTGCTATTGGCATTGTCGCTCCATCAACACAGGTTGGAAAAATCCCAATCGCAGTAATAAACAGCCTAAAGGCTCAAAGGTATTCACGATCACAGACTTAAGTAAGGTCTCGCAGAATATTGGCAGCGAAATATGGGATGTTTGTGTGCGCCCGCGTTATGCTAAAGAGCTTGAGGGTAAGAATGTCGCCGAAAAGTTCTCAATTGCCGGTGAGGTGCAGCCAGATCCGTAAGTGTTCCGTGTCACCGCATAATCGGTAAGAACGGTGCCATGAGTGGCTACCGCTGGGGCATTAAGCGCAAGGAGCAGCTGCTGGAAAAAGAGCGCGGTTAGGCCGCCTGTAAGCGGTCAGCTCGCCAACAGTTCAGGCTCCATGGTGGCTACTGTGTCGGCACCTGCTGTGACAGATGGTACGAGGCCTTCAGCGCGTGGCAGTAAATTGTCAGCATAGAACCTGGCAATTGCGATTTTGGTCTCGTAATAGGCTTTGTCGCCTTCACCATTTGCGACGAAGTCAGCGGCCGCAAGCGCGCCGCGCGCCAGATAATGCGCACCAGCGACATAACCAAACTGATCCTGATACGGCGTCGCACCTGCAAGCGCATCCTGTGGATCACGGGCCATGGCCTCAATCATCCAGCCGGTTGTCGTTTCCAGTGAGTTGGCGGCGACGCCAAGGCGTTGGCTCATCGCTTGCAGGGCCGGGTTGCTGCTATTTTCTAGCGCTGTCACATTCTCCCGAACTTCTGCAATGAAGTCACGTGCCAGCTTGCCGCCGCCCATGCCGAGTTTGCGGCCAATCAGGTCAATCGCCTGAATGCCGTTCGTACCCTCGTAGATGGCAGCAATGCGAATATCCCGCATGTGCTGCGCAGCGCCTGTCTCTTCAACGAAGCCCATGCCGCCATGCACCTGCACCCCGATGGAGGTCACTTCATTGGCGCGGTCCGTGGCAAATGATTTAGCGATTGGAGTCAGCAATTCTTCGCGTTCTTTTGCAACCTTGCGGGCCTGTTCATCAGGCGCGTGTTTGGAAAGGTCGTGGGCGACCATTGCTGCATAACAAAGAGCGCGTGAGGCGTCTGTTAGTGCCCGCATCGTGTAGAGATTCCGGCGTACATCCGGATGCTGATAAATATCTACAGGCTCGCCGGATTTCACGCCAAAAGCGTATCCTTGCTTGCGCTCTTGCGCGAAGGCAAGGGCGGCCTGGAAGGATCGCTCAGAAACGGATGCGCCTTGTTGGCCTACATCAATCCGGGCCGCGTTCATCATGACGAACATGTTCTTCAGGCCTTCATTTTCTTTGCCGACCAATGTGCCGTAGCATTCGCCCGCTTCGCCATAAGCCATCGAACAAGTCGGCCCGCCATGCTGGCCAAGTTTTTCTTCAAGCCCTGTGCATTTAACATCATTGCGGGCGCCAAGAGTGCCATCGGCATTCACATGAAACTTCGGCACAAGGAACATTGAGATGCCGCGCGTGCCTTCTGGTGCGTCAGGCAACCGTGCCAGAACGAGGTGGCAGATGTTTTCTGCCATGTCGTGCTCACCAAACGAGATATAAATCTTGTTGCCCGTGATCTTGTAGCGCCCATCGCCGACAGGCTCAGCTTTGGTTCGCAAGCTGGAGAGGTCGGACCCAGCATGGGGTTCTGTCAGGTTCATGGTGCCGGTCCACTCGCCGGAAACCATCTTTGGCAGATACAGCTCTTTTTGTTCGTTCGTGCCAAAAGCGAGCAGGGCCTTTACCGCCCCTGTCGTGAGTGTCGTACCAAGTGACCAGGTAATGCAGGCAGAGAACAAAGCGTCAGAAACAGTCAGGGCGAGGGACTGCGGCAGACCTTGTCCACCCACTTCTTCCGGGAACGCGAGCGCGTTCCAGCCGCCTTCGACATATTGCTGATAGGCTTCCTTGAAACCATCAGGTGTGCGCACCACACCATTTTCCAGTTTGGCCCCTTGCTGATCCTGTGGCCAGTTCATGGGGGCGATGACATTATCCGCCAGCTTGCCGGCTTCTGACAGCACAGCTTCAACAAGTTCGTCATTCAAATCCTCGAACTTGCCGCTTTCCTTGACGGCGTCGAACCCGACCATGTGGTTCAACACAAATTGCATGTCGCGCACTGGCGTCGCGTATGTCATGTCATCGCTCCTTTAATTCTCGGCACTATATGGCGCGTCGTGAGAGATTTTTGTAGCACGCAATGCAGTGATGGCCCATGAAATCACTCGAATGACAGAGTTAGTACCATATACGCCGGAGATAGCCCTCAAAGCAGCAGATTTGCTGGCGCAGGGCGATCTTGTTGTTGTGCCGACCGAGACCGTTTATGGCCTCGCCGCGGATGCAACAAATGACCGGGCGGTTGCGCGGATTTTTGAAGCCAAAGGACGTCCCTCCTTTAATCCCTTGATTATACACGTTGAAAACGTAGCCATGGCTGGGCAATGGGCGGAAATCTCGCCTTTAGCCCAAAAGCTGGCCGCGGCATTCTGGCCTGGTGCCTTGACCCTTGTTCTGCCACGGCGGGCCGATACCAAGCTCTCGCGACTGGTGTCAGCTGGTCTCGACACAGTGGCCGTGCGCTGCCCGGCATCAGGTCCGGCGCAGGCTGTTCTTGCTGCTTTTGGCCGGCCCTTCGCAGCCCCAAGTGCCAACCGTTCCGGAACGATCAGCCCGACGCGGGCGGCTCATGCAGCCAAAACGCTATCTGGCAAAGTGAATCTCATCATCGATGCGGGGCCGTGTGACATCGGCGTTGAGTCGACCATCATCCGTGTTGATGGTGGCCAGGTTTATCTATTGCGCCCCGGTGGACTTTCGGTTGAAGCTATCGAGCCGGTTGCCGGTGTACCAATTGAAAAACCGCAAGGAGGCGAAATCCAGGCCCCAGGCATGATGGAAAGTCACTATGCGCCTGAAGCTCAGCTGCGCCTTGATGCATCGATGCCCTCGCCGGGAGAACTTTTCCTTGCCTTTGGCCCGCCCCCTCAAAATGTATCTGCCACGCTTAATCTCAGCAGCAACGGTGATCTCACGGAAGCAGCGGCGAACTTATTTAATCATTTGTACGAACTGGATGCGATAGGCGACCGGATCGCGGTCGCACCTGTGCCAGAAGAGGGCCTCGGCCTTGCGATCAATGATCGGCTTCGCCGCGCCGCCGCGCCAAGGCCGTGAGGTGACCGTTGAAGAAATCTCCAGACGAACTTATTTTACGCTCAGATCAAGGAGTGATCCTATGAAGAATCTTATAGCATCGGGCCTGCTTTTTGGGCTGTTGGCTGCATGTGCCGCAGAGAATGGCAGTGCAGACATACAGGACGAACCTGCTGATACGCCAGAGGCGGCGACTGATCAGGTTGTATCCACTGCTGATGTAGAAACGATCGCGGTTGGTACCTTGAGTCCGGCAGCACGCGCCAACAGGCCAGACTATGCGGCTATTCTCGCTGCAGAAGACAGACCAGAGGTAGATCGCGAGCTTGATCCTATGCGCAAGCCATTGCAAGTCATGGAATTTATCGGGCTGCAGCGTGGTTGGACGGTTCTGGAGCTTGAGGCTGGTGATGGCTACTACACGGAACTTTTTTCACGTGCTGTCCAGCCTGCCGGCGTGGTCTATATGCAAAACCCTGAGGAGTTTGATAATTTCCTCGGTGATGCGGTAACTAACCGTCTGGCTGAAGGTCGTTTGCGGAATGTACGTGTGCTGAAGTCAGATTTTGATGAAGTGCCAATCAAACCAGAGACGGCCCAAATCATTACCTGGATTCTCGGCCCCCATGAATTGTGGTTTCGGCCCGACAATAAGCCTGAGGGTTTTGGGGATCCTTTAGAAACTTTCTCCAAACTAAAGGATATGCTCACGCCTAATGGACAGCTGATCATTCTGGACCATGCCGCAGCCCCCGGCACACCAGAGATCAGCGGTGGGACGACACATAGGATTGACCCTGCTATTATTATTGACTTGGCGGAACAGGCTGGTCTTGGCGTCTACAAACAAAGCGATATTCTGCGTAATCCGGAAGATGATTACGAGAAACCTGTTTTTGATGCTGACGTAAGGCGTCAGACAGATCGCTTCTTGATCAGTTTTAAGCGCCAGGAAGCGTTAGAGGAATAGAGGTCAAGAGGATGCAAACGACTTCTACTCACATGGACCCGTCTGTTTCCTAGGCAATAAATAGATATGAAATTGGACTCTCATCATATTGACGCATTGTCATCGCTGACAGATTCGAAAGGGATTATCCGGGAAGAAGATAAGGTCTCCTATCTGACCGAATGGCGCAAAAGGTGGCCGGGTGAGTCGCCTTTGTTATTGGCTCCTGGTACGACGGAAGAGGTAGCCCATATTGTCAGGTACTGTCATCAACATGGGATAGGCATCACGCCGCAAGGCGGGAATACCGGTCTTGTTGGTGGGCAGATGCCACATGGTGAGATCCTGATCAGTTTAAAACGGTTGCGACAGGTTCGAGACGTTTCTCCCTTGAATAATGCAATGACGCTAGAAGCTGGCGTCACGCTTTCTGAAGCGCAGAGTGCAGCAAAAGAAGTGGAAAGATTATTTCCATTGTCGATTGGCGCTGAGGGCACATGCCAGATTGGTGGGGTCATCTCTACAAATGCGGGCGGGGTTAACGTCATTCGCTATGGCAATACGCGCGACCTCGTGCTGGGGCTTGAGGCCGTCATGCCCAATGGTGAAATCTGGCATGGCCTGAAAGCGCTGCGTAAGGACAATACCGGTTATGACCTGAAACACCTGTTGATTGGTGCAGAGGGCACGCTGGGTATTGTTACCGCAGCTACACTCAAATTGTTCCCGCAACCGCGAGAAATGGTCACTGCGTTTGCAGCTTTGCCGACGGCGCATGCGGCTGTTGATTTGATGGCATTGATGCAGGACAGGACTGGTGGCCTTGCAACCAGTTTTGAGCTGATGTCACAACAACTCGTCAATCTGGTCAGTACACAGTTTGAAAATCTGAAATCACCGCTTGAAACCCAAGCGCCATGGTACGCTCTCATGGAGTTTTCTGCTGGAACTGCGAGCGGTCTACGGGGTGTCATTGAGGACGTTTTGTCTGGCGCATTTGAGAAAGATCTATTGCTTGATGCAACGATTGCTGAAAATGAAACACAGTCCGGCCAACTATGGCAGCTGCGCCATAATGCAGCGCCTGCCATGGCTAGCGATCCTGCAAGCGCTGTAAAATGTGATATTTCTGTGCCTATCCATCGTATTCCAGTTTTCTTGGAAATGGCAGATGAAATTGTGAAGGCACATACAGGGCATGGGCGTATCATCGCGTTTGGCCATATGGGCGACGGAAACATTCATTACGATGTATTGGGGCCTGAAGGGGCAGACCAGTCGGTCTTTGAGGCGGGACGCCCCGCGTTACAGAGGGCCATACACGATGTGGTTGCTAACCTTGACGGTTCCATATCTGCCGAGCATGGCATCGGCGTTCTCAAGCGCGAAGAGTTAAAGATACGGAAATCACCGACAGAAATGACGATGATGCAAGCAATCAAGCAAGCGCTTGACCCGAAAGGCATTATGAATCCTGGAAAACTTCTGTAAAAGCGGTCAGCTACAAAAAGAGGAATTCTCACATGATTGATCAGCTCATTCAGCAAATCGCCAGTAAGGTTGGCATTGATGAAAGCATGGCTCGCCAGGCAGTCGGCGTTGTCATGGGCTTTCTCAACAAGGAGGGTGATCCCTCTGCTGTTGGCAGTTTATTTGACAAAATACCGGGCGCTGCAGAGCTTGCCAGTCAATATGAACCAGGGGCAAGCGCTGGCCTTGGCGGATTGATGGGCAAGATGGGTGGTATGCTGGGTGGTAACAAGATGGGCGATGCCATGGCAGCTATGGCCGCTTTCAAGGAAACTGGCCTTTCCATGGATCAGGCTCAGGATATGATGCCGGTCGTGAAAGATTTTATCTCTGAGAATGCTGGAGCTGACGTAATGGCGCAGGCAATCAATTCTGTGCCGGCCCTCAAGGATTTACTGAAATAATACTGCGCCTCCCAATGGGAGGCGCATGCATCAAGTGAGTCGTGCCGTTCGTTACGAGCGGCGTTCGCCATTTTGCCAGTATGTATTTCCATACTGATCAACATAGTAATAGCGTTGTGCACGCTGATCGAAATAAAGTTTTTGTTGGCCTTGCTGGCGCTGGTCCATATCGCGGCCACGTTGTGCGCCTGCAGCGCCGCCGACAACAGCACCGATGATGGCGCCTGTTTCTGCGTCACCATCGCCAACATTGTTGCCAATGATTGCGCCAACTAGCGCACCTGCTGCCGCGCCACCTGCGGCATTTCGTTCAATATTGCCAGTTTGTGTACAGCCAACAGCCAATAGACCCATAGAAATGACAGCCGCAGTGGTTTTGAGATTCTTCATGTATAACTCCTCGGGATATATCCCTTTCTGGTATGTGACGCCTCTCTAACGCACCTCCAAGCAAACGGTTCAAATGTGGCTAAAAGACTGCATTAATCTGGCTGACTCATCACGAAAACGTGAGGGGTTATGTATCTGTTTTTGCTTATATAATTCGTGTGAGGCCCACTTTACCACTCTCCCATTCTCAAAATGTGGCGACAAGGTGTTGTTCGGGCAAACCACGCGTGCTTAATCCGGAATAAGGCTGACGCTTGGGATAACTTATTCTCAACTTCAGCAGTACAGGCAGCATATCTGACAGACAGGAGATCACCCATGGGTGCATTACAGGGAAAAACAGCAATCATCACTGGATCTACCTCCGGTATCGGTCTTGGCTTTGCGCAAGGCCTGGCGAGCGAAGGTGCGAATATTGTGATGAACGGCTTTGGTGACGCTGGCGAGATCGAGAAAAATCGGCAGGCGCTCGAAGCTCATGGTATCAAGGCCATCTATAATGGTGCCGACATGACTAAACCGGCGGAGATAGCCGCTTTGGTTGTGGAGGCGCGCGAAACTTTTGGCAGCGTAGACATTGTCGTCAACAATGCGGGTATACAGAAAGTATCCCCTATTGAAGAGTTCCCTGATGATAAATGGGATGCAATTATCGCCATCAACCTGTCATCCGCTTTTCATACAATCAAACATGCAATACCGATTATGAAGGAGCAGGGTTCAGGTCGTCTTATTAACCTTGCCTCTGTACACGGCCTTGTTGCATCGCCGTTCAAGTCTGCTTACGTTGCAGCAAAGCATGGCATTATCGGACTTACAAAGACTGTAGCGCTTGAAGTCGCCGAGCATGGCATCACGTGTAATGCAATCTGCCCGGGGTATGTTGAGACACCCTTAGTTGCCGGGCAGATAGCGGATACAGCCAAAGCGCGCGGTATGACAGAAGAAGAAGTAAAAAACGAAGTTATGCTGAAAGCCCAGCCAACACGGCAGTTTATTACTTATGATCAGCTTAATGGCCTGATGGTTTATCTGTGTTCAGATGCTGGTGCGGGAGCAAACGGCGCGTCCTTCAACATTGATGGCGGCTGGGTCGCCCAATAAGCAAGGAAAACCATTGTGGCTGGATCGAACAGCAAATTGATTGACATTGCCTTGCAGGGGGGCGGAGCTCATGGGGCTTTTGCCTGGGGTGTGCTGGATTATCTGCTTGAGGATGGCCGTGTTCTATTCTCCAGCATAACCGCAGCTTCTGCAGGGGCAATGAACGCCAGTGTTATGTGTTATGGTATGACGCTCGGGGGAGCTGAGAAGGCTCGTGAATGCTTGCATGATTTCTGGGAGGATATTGGTCGAACGCAATTGAGCTGGGATCAGTTCGTACCTGATGTCATGTATGATATGTTTCCGCACCTGCAGGATATGAAGGAATGGTCCCATTATATGATGATGGGCACGTTCACCCATGCGGTATCACCTTATCAGTTCAACC
>JALEGM010000284.1 GCA_022763145.1 Aquisalinus sp.
CACAGGCAAGGTCTCCCGCGCGCACAAACCGCCCATCTGTGTACTTATCGATGTTGTCCGCGCGCGCCAGATAGGTCTTGCCCTTGGTATGCAGGCCGCCAACCCAGCGCCAGGACAGCGTGTTCGACGCGGCATCCCCGTCAAGCAGATGCCGGTAAAAGAAATCTGCGCCCAGAACCCAGGGCAGTTTCAGCGTGAAAATCCAGATGCTCGCAAACCACATGCGCGCATGATTATGCAGATAACCTGTGGCGACCAATTCATGCGCCCAGGCATCAAAACAGGCAATCCCGGTATGTCCGGCACAGGCTTTCTCATAAGCCAGCTGCAGACCACTATTTCCGGACATGTCCTCCAAAGCCGCCGCCAGCCCCTGCCTGTACTCAGTCCAGATATCAGGATGCTGCTCCAAATAGCCCTTGAAGTAAGTCCGCCAGAATACTTCCTGCACAAACTTCTCTGCCGTGCCGAGGCTAAACCTCTCCAGCACGGGCTTCAAAACCTCCGCCTCGGTCAGCAGCCGGTGGCGAATCCAGGGCGACAGACAGGAGATATTCTCCCGCCGCGCCGGTCCGAAATCGTAATTGCGCTCGCTGGCGTAAGCCCGCCCGGTACGCGGCAGAAACGCCTGCAACCTCGCCTGCGCCGCTGCCTGCGACGGCACCCAGTCCGGATTGCCCGCCGGGCTCTCATCAATCAGGGAATACTGCATCACCCTACCTGCATCCATTCAAGGCAAATATAAGCGCTCGCAATCAACACGCCCACTCCCCTGGCCGCGATCGATGACAAATATTTTTCACACCTCCCTTGGCAGGGCGCATCAGATTGCTGGTCATTCTTCGCCCGCCATGTATGTTCATACCATCAGTGGAGCTATCGTGAAGGGACCTTGAGATGACAACCAGTTTTCGCCGCAAAAATTTTCTCAGTGCAAGTACAATATGCCTCGGCATTGCCCTCGGCTGGACTATCCTGCCGGACCAGGCCTATGCCGAAACCTGTATCCTGGATACAGATGGCGATGGCATTGCCGATGGTGATGGCAACGCCACTGACAACAGCAGCGAAGACAGCAATCTCGCTTGCGGCACAGATGCAGAAGCAAGCGGCGGCAGTGGTGCCACAGCTATCGGCGAAGAAAGTATTGCCAGCGGGAGCGCCTCAACCGCTATAGGTGCGGCCGCAGAAGCCACAAATATTCAGGCAACCGCCCTCGGCTCAAATGCCGAAGCAAGTGGCGGCGGCGCTACAGCGCTCGGTTTCAATGCCGAAGCATTAGCCAGTGATGCAACAGCTGTCGGCAATGGGTCGAGCGCGACAGGCGCTGATGCCACCGCTGTCGGGGCAGGTGCTTTCGCCACAACCGATGCCCTCGGCATAGGCGCCGGTGCTTTTGCATTCAACGAACGGGCCATAGCAATTGGTCGCACCGTCTTTGCCTCCGGGGAAGGCGCCATCGCCATCGGCAGCGACGGCGATGACGTTGATGACCCGTCCGACACAGATATACGCATTGGTGCTCAGGCCAGCGGTAATTACGCCGTCGCCCTTGGCGCAGATACAGATGCCTCAGGCAGTGCTGCCTTCGCAGGCGGTTACGGTGCCGTGGCCAGCAATACGGACACTGTCGCCATCGGCAGGGACACTGTCGCCAGTGGCAATTCAGCCATCGCCCTTGGAGCTTTCTCCGATGCAACAGCCCAGCAAACCGTCGCCATCGGCAGTGATGCAAACGCCACCGCCAGAACAGCCGTGGCAATTGGCGCTAACTCTAACGCAACTGCCACAAATGCCGTCTCCATCGGCAATAACTCGGATGCGACTGGGGAGAATGCAGCATCCTTCGGGCCAAGCGCTGACGCAGTGGCTGACAACAGCATCGCCATAGGCTTTGATTCCCGTGCAGAAGAAGAAAGCGCCATCGCCATGGGAAATGACGCCCTCTCAAGCGGTGTTAACAGCATCAGCCTTGGCACTTTGAGTTCAGCTTCAGCACTGAACAGCCTGGCCTTCGGCGCTAATGCCTCCGCGACTTTTGCAAACAGCGTGGCGTTGGGTGCCGGGTCCGTTACAGACCGGGAGGACAGTATTTCCGTCGGCTCTGATGGTAATGAGCGTCAGATCACCAATGTGGCAGATGGAACAGAGGACACAGATGCCGTTAATGTCGGTCAGCTGAACATTGTGTCTGCCTCGGTCACTATCAACACGTCCAACATCTCAACCAACACAGCCGCAATCAGCGGTTTGGACGCCCGTCTCACCACTTTGGAGAACAACACTTCAGGCGGCAGCCTGGACGGCACTGGCGATGACAGCACCGCTGTAGGTGACAATGCTGATGCCGCCGGGGACGGATCAACGGCCGTCGGCGACGACACGGGCGCCACAGGCGATGACTCTACAGCCCTTGGTTTTGAATCAACCGCCAGCGGCACAGCCTCTACAGCACTTGGCGCAGGCGCCGAAGCTGACGGCCTTGGCGCCACGGCTGTCGGTTTTGGTGCCGAAGCTGATGAAGATTTCGCTGTTGCCGTTGGCGGTCAGGCCTCTGCCACAGGCGAAGATTCAACCGCCATAGGAGATTCGGCGACAGCCAGCGCGGACGATGCGACAGCGCTTGGTGCGAATGCTCAGGCCTTCGGCGAAGATTCAACAGCGGTCGGACAAAACAGCTTCGCCTCTGCAGAAGGCGCAACCGCGCTTGGCGAAGATTCACGGGCAACCGGCATTGAGTCCACAGCGATTGGTGAGAACGCATCCGCCTCGGGCAGTAACTCGATTGCTCTTGGCACAGATGCCAATGATGACGGTGTTGGCGCCAGTGCCTCTGGCGCAGGCGCTGTTGCTATCGGCGCGGACGCCTCAGCCGAGTTCGACAATTCCGTTGCCATCGGTCAGGGCGCGACCACAACACGGGCAGACCAGATCGTCGTTGGCACCAGCAGCAACACCGTCACCATGGCTGGCATCACTTCTGCTGAAAGTGCCGCAGCGCAGTCCGGCGCGATTGAACTTGTCACGACAGATGCCAACGGCAACCTCGCCAGTGATGGCGGAGCCCTGCAGGCGCAGGTCAACACCAACTCGGCAGATATCATCAGCAATCGCACGGCAATTACGACGAATGCTAACAATATTTCCGCCTTGCAAACCAGCGTCTCGTCAAACGCTACGGCGATTTCGGCAAACTCTGCCGCCATCGCCTCCAACTCGGCGCTGATTGACCTCAACGCCTCGGCCATCGCCCTCAATACAGGCGCTATTGGCGAGTTGCGCGAAGGTACTGCCTCTCTCGCCGCGATCCCCGACCTTTATCTGAACAAAGATGAAACCTGGACGATCGCTGGTGGTTTCGGCGGTTATGATGATGGCTTTGGTGGACTGGAAACAGCCTTCGGCGGCGGCTTCCAGATGCGTAGCTCAACATCAGATAACTGGTCTGTCGGCATGGTCGGCAGTGTCTCGAAAAACACCTCGACCTTCCGTGTACAAGCCCGCATCGGCGGCTAAACAAAAACAGACCTGACCTTTCCAGCATCGAGAGGTCAGGGCAAAAATCTCAGTTCTGTTTTACCAATGATCGCGAAAACGACCTTCACTGATCAGCTTCTACGCCCTCTACGCTATTTGACCATCGCCATAAATGTGCACCAGCCAACAGAATAGCCCCCATCGTCGTGACTTCTCTTTCAACATCATGCAGGCTTTCCAGAAACCCTGCTGCGAGCAAAAGCGCCAAGCCGAGAAGCGCAGGAGCAACAAATGACAAACCGACCTTTGATTGCTTATGCCGGAAGGCAGCCAAGAAAGTAATCGGCACAGCCGTCAGCGCAAATAACTGATGGATCCATTCAGCTTCAGCAAGAGTACCAGCAAGCGGTAGAAACGCCGCCACTAACGGCAATGCCAGACAATGGATGAGGCACAGAGAAGATAAACCGATGGCTGAGCCATCCAGAAACGCAGTATTGGTCTTCATCATATTTCCTTGAAAAGTTGCATTAAGACTGAGCGTCAGCGCGACGCCATTGCGGGAAAGGGTCCGGCAAATCAGGTGGCGTCGCCACGGAATAGTCTTGTATAACCGGCAATAAAGCTGCATCGAGGCGCGCTTTGAGTGCCGGCCAATCAATCCCTGCACCGATAAAAACGATCTCCTGGCGACGATCACCATAGGGTTCCTGCCAACGATCCTTCATATACGCTTCCATCGAGTCACCGTCTGGCCAGCGTTCACGCGGCACACTTGCCCACCATGTCCCCAGCGGGGTTACGCTGGAAAGCGCGCCGGCTAATGAGAATTCCGCAACCCAGTCAGGCCGTGTGGCAACCCAGAAATGCCCTTTGGCACGGATCACTCCCGGCAAGGCACCGTTCAATATCGAGTAAATTGCCTGCGGTTGAAACGGGCGGCGTGCTCGATAGACATAAGAGGTAACACCATACTCTTCCGTCTCTGGCACGTGATCCGCATACCCATACAGTTCCTTCGCCCACATTGGGTGTTCGTGCGCTTTATCAAAATCAAACAACCCTGTATCCAGAATTTCTCCCGCTGGAACATCAGAATAATTTGTCTCGATAATCTTCACATCAGCGTTCAAACTGCGAATGATCTTACGTGCGGCATCCACTTGCTCAGGCCGCGCGTCTTTCACTTTATTGAGAATAATAACATCGGAGAATTCAATCTGGTCTGTCAGCAAATGTACCAGCGTGCGCTCATCCTCTTCCCCCATAACTTCACCGCGATCCCGCAGAAAGTCATGGCTTGAAAAGTCATTGAGCAAGTTCACAGCATCAACGACGGTGACCATAGTGTCTATCCGTGCAACATCCGACAGGCTTTCACCTTCAACATCACGGAAGTCGAATGTTGCAGCCACCGGCAATGGTTCAGAAATGCCGGTAGACTCAATAAGCAGATAATCAAATCGGCCTTCTTCAGCCAGGCGGCGTACTTCAGCCAACAGATCATCTCGCAACGTGCAGCAAATGCAGCCGTTCGACATCTCGACAAGAGTTTCATCTGTCCTGCTCAACTCCGCACCATCGCGCACCAGATCAGCATCAATGTTCACTTCAGACATGTCATTCACAATGACAGCGACTTTTCGCCCCTCTCGGTTATTCAAGACACGATTAAGCAACGTGGTCTTCCCCGCGCCAAGAAATCCGGAAAGAACCGTAACCGGCAGACGGCTGTCAGTAGTCGAAGCTGTTTGCATCTTTGCTCCAATTAGAAGGTCGTGAAATTTGCTTGATTTGGCAGGTAGTACATTATACCATCAAATGCAACATTGTATCACTTCTCAGTTTTCCAAAATGACCGACCAGCAAAAATCATTGTCAGAAACAGATAGCGAAACCCAAAGCGATGTTGAATCCGCGATTGCCTTATGCCGTGCGCGCGGCGGCCAAATGACCCCACTCAGGCGGCTTGTCCTGGCCGAGCTCATGATGTCAGACCGGCCTCTGGGCGCCTATGATTTGCGCGATCAGGTCAGCACAAAGTCTAACCGAACAATCTCGGCACCGAGCATTTACAGAATACTTGATTTCTTATGCGACCTCGGTGTTGCCGCTCGTATTGAAAGTCGCAATGCCTATGTGGCCTGCATCCACCCGGAACATGACCATGCCTGTGTCTTTCTGGTTTGCGAAACATGCGGTGACGCAACAGAAATCGAAAACCCAAAAGTCGAGAGCCTGATCAGCAATGACGCAAAACGCCTCGGCTTCAATGTGACCCACAGAACTGTCGAACTGTCAGGCATCTGCGCACCGTGTCAGTCAACAGCGTGATGATGAATAGAACAGGTTTACAGATAATACCGGAACCACTTCGCAATTATTAACGATAGGTTAATTATCAAGTTTCAGTCCACTGAGCTAGATAACTAAAGAACCATGAGTAGGCGTTTTGAAACCTTAGAGGGGTAAACCAATGAAAAAACACTTCTTGCTAACCGCTGCAGTCCTGCTGACAGCCACAACTTCTGTGCACGCAAAAGAGGGTATGTTCACCCCTGATCAATTGCCGGAAATCTCCAGTGACCTGCGAAAGACAGGTTTGAGGCTCAACCCACGCGACCTGACGGACCTCACCGCCTTCCCGATGGGCGCTGTCATTTCGCTTGGTGGCTGCACAGCCTCTTTCGTGTCACCTGAAGGTCTCGCTGTTACGAATCATCACTGCGCGCGCGGCTCTATCCAATACAACTCGACAGAAGAGAATAACTATCTGCGCGACGGCTTCCTGGCAGAAGAACGATCAAATGAATTACCCGCTGCCCCAGGTTCACGCATTTATGTGACTGTGAAAGTCGATGACGTTACCACTACCGTGCTCGACGGTATTGATGCGTCACTTTCAGGCCGAGACCGTTTCGACATTATCGACCAACGCGAAAAAGAACTAATTAGTACGTGTGAGGAGGATGTAGGACATCGCTGCCAGGTTGCGTCATTTTTTGGCGGGCTACAGTACAAACTCATCAAGCGTCTCGAAATCCGTGACGTCCGTCTTGTTTACGCACCAGCAGACTCCATCGGTAAATATGGCGGCGATATTGATAACTGGATGTGGCCGCGGCACACAGGGGATTTTGCCTTCTATCGTGCGTATGTAGCCCCAGACGGAACAG
>JALEGM010000285.1 GCA_022763145.1 Aquisalinus sp.
CATCATTTGTGGCTGTTTTCATTAAAAAGGCTGCAGCTTCAAAAAAGTTGTAAACAAGGCTTGACCTAACTGGGCCACTCACATAGATACGCCGTCACGCTGATAGGTGGCTGTCACATTTACTGAAACGCACCTGCGCAAGCCGTGAAAATTGAGTATCGTATTTGCCTTGTTTCAAGCGCACGCCTCACTGGTGCTGCGCTTCATGGTAGTGGCGAAATCAGGTTTTTCGGTGTGTGTTCAGTCTAACGAGATTTAGAGGATCCTGAGAAAGAATGCCGACGATCCAACAACTGATACGAAAGCCGCGTAAGCCAAAGCGGAAGATAAATAAGGTGCCTGCAATGCAAGGCAACCCGCAAAAGCGGGGTGTTTGTACACGGGTGTATACAACTACACCTAAGAAGCCGAACTCTGCGCTTCGGAAGGTTGCCAAGATTCGCCTGACAAATGGCTTTGAGGTAATCGGTTATATTCCTGGTGAGGGGCACAACCTGCAGGAGCACTCTGTTGTGATGATCCGTGGCGGTCGTGTGAAAGACTTGCCGGGTGTGCGCTATCATATCATTCGCGGTGTCCTCGATACGCAAGGCGTAAAAGACCGTCGTCAACGTCGTTCGAAGTACGGCGCCAAGCGGCCTAAGTAAGGGTAGAGCAAGATGTCCAGACGTCACCGCGCAGTTAAAAGGGTTGTTCACCCGGATCCAAAATTTGGCGACAAGGCTGTCTCCAAATTTATGAATTACGTCATGCTCGACGGCAAAAAATCTGCCGCTGAGAAGATTGTTTATGGTGCATTTGACCGCATCGAGGAGAAGCTGAAACGGCCTCCGGTGGAACTGTTTCATGAGGCTTTGGACAATGTGTCTCCGGCTCTTGAGGTGCGCTCGCGTCGCGTTGGTGGTGCGACATATCAAGTACCTATGGAGGTGCGTCCGGATCGTAAGGTTGCCTTGGCGATGCGTTGGTTGATAGCAGCTGCGCGCTCCCGCAACGAAACGACGATGGTGGAGCGTTTGTCTGGCGAATTGATGGATGCATCACAAAACCGCGGCGCTGCGGTCAAGAAGCGTGAAGATACACACAAGATGGCTGAGGCGAACCGCGCCTTCGCTCATTATCGCTGGTAACAGATTTACAAGGGTAGCAGGCAATGTCTCGCGAGTACAAAATCGAGGATTATCGTAACTTCGGCATCATGGCTCACATTGATGCTGGTAAGACGACAACTACAGAGCGCATTCTGTATTACACTGGCAAGAGTTACAAAATCGGTGAAGTGCACGACGGTGCTGCTACCATGGACTGGATGGAGCAGGAGCAAGAGCGTGGCATTACAATCACATCTGCTGCGACAACAACGTTCTGGTCAGGTCGTGACGGCAAGAAGCGCCGCCTGAATATCATTGATACGCCTGGTCACGTTGACTTTACTATCGAGGTTGAGCGCTCTCTGCGTGTTCTTGATGGTGCCGTGGCGCTTCTCGATGGCAATGCGGGCGTTGAGCCGCAGACTGAAACGGTGTGGCGTCAGGGCGACAAGTATCAGGTGCCGCGTATGTTCTTCATCAACAAGATGGATAAGCTGGGCGCTAACTTCTATACTTCAGTTGACTCGATCCATGACCGTCTGGCCTGTAAGACTGTTGTGCTTCAGTTGCCGATTGGTGAGGAAAGTGACTTTGCTGGTGTTGTCGATCTGATCGAGATGGATGCCATCTTGTGGAAGGATGAGAGCCTCGGTGCTGAGTTTGAACGTGTTGAAATTCCGGCTGATCTCCAGGAGAAAGCTGAAGAATATCGCGAGAAGATGATCGAGACGGTTGTGGAGCTCGATGAGGAGGCTATGGAAGCTTACCTCGAGGGCGATCTTCCTGATAATGACAAAATTCGCGCGTTGATCCGTCGGGGCACGATTAACGTGGATTTCCATCCTGTTATGTGTGGTACGGCTTTCAAGAATAAGGGTGTTCAGCCTCTGCTTGATGCTGTTGTTGACTTCCTGCCATCACCTCTTGATGTGCCTGCGATCAAGGGTGTTCACCCTGATACAGATGAGGAGTTGGTCCGCAACGCTGATGATGACGAGCCACTCGGTATGCTTGCGTTCAAGATCATGAACGACCCGTTTGTTGGAACGCTGACATTCTGCCGTATCTACTCTGGTCATCTTGAGCAGGGCTCATCTGTGCTCAATACCGTTAAGGGCAAGAAAGAGCGTGTCGGCCGTATGTTGTTGATGCACTCCAACCAGCAAGAAGAGATCAAGAATGCGTATGCTGGTGACATTGTTGCTATTGCAGGTCTCAAAGATACGACAACAGGTGATACGCTTTGTGATCCTCTGAAGCCTGCTGTGCTTGAGCGCATGGAGTTCCCTGAGCCGGTTATCTCTCTGGCTGTTGAGCCTAAGACAAAGGCTGACCAGGAGAAAATGGGTATTGCTTTGTCTCGTTTGGCTGCCGAAGATCCTTCTTTCCGTGTCTCTTCTGATGAGGAGTCGGGGCAGACAATCATCGCAGGTATGGGTGAGCTTCACCTCGACATTCTCGTTGACCGCATGAAGCGCGAATTCAAGGTTGAGGCTAATGTAGGTGCCCCACAGGTGGCTTACCGTGAGACGATCTCGAAAGAGGCTGACATCGACTACACGCATAAGAAGCAGTCTGGTGGTTCCGGTCAGTTTGCTCGCGTGAAGATGATTGTATCACCGCAGCAGCCTGGCGAAGGCTACGAATTTGAAAACAAAATCGTTGGTGGTGCTATTCCGAAAGAATACATTCCGGGCGTAGAGAAGGGCATCAATTCTATCATGGATGCGGGCCTGCTTGCGGGCTTCCCGATGCTCGACTTTAAAGTCACGCTGTATGATGGGGCGTTCCACGATGTTGACTCATCTGTTCTGGCGTTTGAAATCGCTGCGCGGGCTGCATTGCGCGAGCATAAAGGTGAGCTCGGTCTGGCTCTGCTTGAGCCTGTAATGAAGGTTGAAGTTGTGACGCCTGAGGAATATACGGGTACGGTGATTGGTGACCTGAACTCGCGTCGTGGTCAGATCCAGAACCAGGAAGTTCGCGGTAACGCCAATGTCGTCAATGCGATGGTGCCGCTGGCTAATATGTTCGGCTATGTGAATAATCTGCGGTCAGCTACGCAAGGGCGCGCAAATTACACCATGCAGTTCGATCATTATGAAAAAGTACCGCAAGCTGTTGCGGATGAGGTGCGAGCCAAGCTTGCTGGGTAAGTCTGGTTCATTGAGTTTAACGTAAGAGTCGTCAGAGGACGGAGATTAAAATGGCTAA
>JALEGM010000286.1 GCA_022763145.1 Aquisalinus sp.
CAAGGTCCAATCTTTCAGCGCCGGGCGCGCGCTTCAGTTTTGATAACAGGCAGAAAGGGCTGGATGGACGCATCGTGTATCAGGCGGCCTATCTGGCTGAAGCAGAAGACCGCTTCGTTGTCGGGCGATTGCAGGACCCATCCGGCGTTTCAGGCAAGTTCCTCGGGCATACGCTGGATGCGCGTGTGAGAAAGTGGCTGGTTGAGGATAATCTGCGGCTGGAGGTTGGGGCATCGGCCCTCTTTTTCGGGGAATATCTCAAAAATGTGCCGGACGGACCTGATGGCAGCCGGACTCTTTTCGGTTATACGCAATTGACAGCCAGTTTTTGATCCAGCTTAGGTCAAGTAGATAAGATTATAACGGCATTGCAGCCGCGCTGTCATAAAAGCTTCACGTAGCGCCTGTACCGAGAAGATCGGGGAGTTTTTGTTACAGGATCAGGGTTATGGAATTCGATATTACGTTCTGGGCTGCGCTCGGCTTTATTTTCGCCGCTTATGCGGTGGTCGGCAACGATGCTCTGCAAACCCTTGGGACATTCATCAACTCCAACAGCCGCTTGCCGTGGCAGGTCCTGTTTCTTTTTGCCGCTGTGATTGTTGTCGCAACATTCACGATGGGCTGGTTCATCTACGATGGTGACCCATCCTGGGGTCGTCTCGCCAATACCTCTAAATACCCCCCCGTTGAAGTGCAGTGGTATCACACATTGCCGCCACTGGTATTGCTCATCATTACCCGCTTCGGTGTGCCGGTTTCGACATCTTTCATGGTGCTGACGGTGTTTGCCACAGTTGGTGGTCTTGCTTCCATGCTGGAGAAGTCGCTGATTGGCTATGGTCTCGCGTTTCTCGTCGGTTTGCTGGTATATGTGCTGATTACCAATACGCTGGAGAAGTTCTTCCGTGAGCATGAACCGGGCCGCAAGGCGCCCTGGGGTCTGGCCACTGTTCTGGGCATCATTATTGGCACGGCGATTTATTACATTCCGCCGATGATCAATCCGGAGATTTCATACAGCGCAGCGACATGTATCGGCATCGCTATTGGTGGTCTGATTATTGATGTCGTCGCCATAACGTCGGTTGTGAAATTCCAGAATTCGACAATGGCAGTTGCTATGTCTGCAGTTGTTGCTGCTATTACGGCCTTTGCCATTCTCACTTTCACGCCTGCCGGCGCGAGCCTCGACCTCGGGCTGTTCAGTATCAGCCGCGAAGTCTCGTCGGTGCTTTTCTCTGTTTTGGCGTTCCTCATACTCTACGTATTGGCGACCCGCGTTTCTTCAGGCCGCGTTGTCTACTGGATCATTCTGCAGTGGGTGACGACGGCTTATCTCTGGGGTGTCTGGCTGATACAGGATTTCGCCAACATCTTCGTTTTCCTGCCACGTGAATTGTCACCACTGGAAAGCTTTGGCGCCATGTTCGTGATCGTCGGTCTTCTCGGATACACGTTTGCCAACAAGGGTGGCCCGGTTCAGAGGATCCTTCGCTCGAAGACTGCCGTAACAGATATCCGCTCTGCCACAGTCATCGACTTCATTTATGCGACGCTGCTCTTCTTCTTCAAGGAAGTGAGCGACATTCCGATGAGTACGACATTTGTCTTCCTGGGGTTGATTGCAGGCCGGGAATATGGCTTCACTCTGATGACAAAAGCTATGAGCCTGGTGAAAACCAGCCAGTTGGTTCTGTCGGATGCATCCAAAGCGGTGATCGGCTTGGTCCTCTCGATCAATATGGCGGTGGGCTTGCCGTTTCTCGCGAAAAGCCTGTCAGAGGGGACGTTCGATACAGCAGCCGTGGTTCCAAACGCTGCCTATGGTTACTTCCTGATCATCGTTAATCTGTTGATCATTCCGATTACGCTGTATTTGCTGAACAACTCAAAGGCGCGCATGGTTATCGTCGGATCATCGCTGATCGCTGCCGTCGTCCTGTTCTTCTCTACCAGCCAGTACCTGGTCAGCTAGCGGAGCGACTGCTCAAGGTTGTGCGGCGATCGCTTCCAGTTTTGGCGGCAGTTCACCGCGTAACTCCCGCAAGCGGACGATGAGGGCGCGCTCGGCGGAGCAATAGGTGCCATCCTGTCCGATGCGATCAGCCAGCCAGTCTGCCTCGCAGGCCGTGACTTTTTCAGCTTCTGCGGCCTGTGCTTCGCGCGCCTCATTGTGGTCGCGCCCCTTGGTGTCTTTTTTGAATGCGGTGGCAAAGCCGCTCAGGCCGCCATCCAGCATCCGGCCCATGAAGCCGCCGACATTGACGGAATGATCCGCCATGTTGCGCTCCACCCGCAGATATTCCTCGCGGGACAGCGGCTGATAGCCGATATGCGCCATCAGGTGATTGCTGATGGCAAGGGCAAAAAACGCAATCCAGGTCGGATCATTCTCGCCTTCCCGGCTCAAATCATTGAGGTCAAACAACAGTTCCGCTTCGGCTTGGCTGACCGCCACATTGCCGTCACCGCCGGCTGCAAAGACAAAGGTGCGCAGCCGCTCAACCTCACAGGCGTCGACCCGGCCATCAGCCAGCACATGCGCTTTTACAGTAGCAAGGCCGAAGTCGATCAATCGGGTAGGGACTTGCCGTGCTTCACGCAGCATATGGCACAGCGTCTCGATCTTGAGCGCGCTGGTCTGCCCTGCCGGCCCGAAACAGGCGAGCAGGAAGTCTGCATCTTCATCTGTCATGTAACCAGCAGGTGTCTTTTGCCGCACAAAAAAATCTGTCGTCACTTCGGCCAGAAACTGCGCCCATTCCCTGTCCCCTGCCGGGGCCTGCTCGGCGAGCCGGAACAGGAGGGCGATCTCGTCCCGGTCAACCACATGGTCGCCAAACACCTCGCGGCGCAAGCGCAGCACGTCTTCTGTGGTCACATGGGCTTTTTCAGAAATGGCTTTCAGCATGGCGTGCATGGGTGTCTCTCCGGCAATTTTGCTATGGATTATACAGCTCGCCGGTTAAGATCGCGCAAACGGCCTGATCAGCTCGTTTTTCGGCTTGATTCCCGAATTCGCCCCGCTATAACCCACATTCCCAAAAG
>JALEGM010000287.1 GCA_022763145.1 Aquisalinus sp.
CTTCATTTGCCAGGACAAGGCCCCGCCCAAAGTCATGGTGAGCATCAGTGAAATCGCATAAGAAGCGGCCCGCGGCCGACGCCCCTGTGCCAGTTCGCCATAGATGCGATAGCCCCAGCCCATGATGATCTGTGCAGAAAAGGATTTGAACATCAGACCCGAACGCACAATCTCACCAACGAGCGTGCCGGCACGGACACCGCTGGTCATGACAGACCTGGTACGAAGCGACCCCGATGGCACAGCAAATTCCGTCTGGGCAATAACCATCTCGCTGTAACGGTCGGCAAGGTCACTGTCAGGATATGTCTTGCGAATTTCTGGCGCCGTCAGGAACTGGCCTTCATGCAGAGGCACCCGGCGCAGCGCCTCCCAATCGTCAGGCGTCAGTCCTGAGCTTGTGAGCAGCTGTTGTATCTTACGATCAAGCTGCGAAAATGAGCGATCCCGCATCTGGCCGAAACCATGATTGAGGCTCATCTGGAAGTTGTGACGCATCCCTTGGGTCCAGGCTGTCAGCCCGGATGCTGCAAGGGATTGCTGGGCGATCACCTGACTGATCCCTGGACCGTCCAGATCCATGGCATAGCGCGCTTGCCCCCCCATCACTGCAAGTGCTTCATCCATAATCAACCCTTGCGCCAGGGCCTCCTGGCGATTGGTGCCAACATTGGTGACGAGATCCGAAAGGACGCGACCACCATCAAACCCGACAAAATGACGCGCCAGGGCATTATAGACGAAATCAGAGGGCACCGCGGCAAGCGTCGCTGACCCAAGCGCTGCGCCTGTTATGAGATTACGTCCAGTTGCAGCAGCATCTGCCAACCCTTCACCGACTGGTGTATTCACTGCACCTGTGTAAGTCCGCCACATAGTGTCAGCACGGAAGATTTTTTCGTTTACATAACCCTCAGGATTGCGGCGATCTGGCAGCCGCGCGGCCTTGCCGGCAGTGGCTTTGCCTGCCTCGATCTCGGCCGTCTGCTTCAGAAATTCCAGCATGTTCTCGGGATTTGGTCCCAGCACTTCCAGGGCTGCAATATCACGTGACATCATGGCGATATGGGCCATCATGCCATTAAACGGATCTCCGCTACCGAAATCCCGTTGATAGGCCAGCCAGGTGTCGGCATCCTTGAACACAAGAAAGCGTTCATGATTATGCCGCCCCCGGAAGCCGTCACCACTACGGCGCATTCCAGCCTTGCTGCCAACCAGACCATCAGACAGGATATTGTCGATCACGCCATCTAGCGCAATTTCAAGGCCACTCGGCGTGAAAGGCTTGCCGGTCTGCGGATCAATCATGCGGGAAGCATCAAGATCATTCATGAGGCGTTTGCGAAAGGCGATCCGGCCGGCCGCTAACGACCCATTCCCCTGATCTTTCATATAGCGGCGGATCGCCCGGCGATTATGCGCCTGGGGCAGTCCCCAGTTTTCCAGCTTGCCGATCTCCATGCCGGCCTTGTTGCCGCGTTGGCGCAGATATTCGGCGGCCTCTGCCCAGACCTGCGCCAGCGCCTTGGCGGCCGCGTCCTTCGTGTCCTCCCCAAAGGCTTCTTTGATAACATTATCCAGCTTTGCTGCATTAACGCGCCGTCCGAGAACCCCTTGACGAAACTCCAGAAGCATCTCGTTCATCATACTCATGGCGGCGCCCTGGATTGCTGATCGACGACCATCCACAGAAGCGCTTACCCCGCGCTTGACCGTGCCGTCAGCATACAGAACCTGCAACAGGAACTCGCCAGCATCCGATGTGCCCTTGCGGTTCCGGAACACATCGAGATCTTCCATCAGCCTTTTCTGGGCCCGCTGGGTCAGACCGCGCTGCCACATGCGCCGGGCTTTTTCCTTTTCCAGGGCTTCGTAAGTTGCGCGGGCGGCCGCCTCCTCGAAATCAGGCTGGCCGTCGCTGCGGAACTCTTGCTCGAAGCTGTCCAGCGTGGCCGTCAGCGCGTCAGCCTCTGCTTGCGAAATATCACCGTCTTTTGCGGCAGTGACGATACATTCCCTGAAATCACTCATCGTTTCACGCACCCGTCAAAGCGCTGAAGCATGGCATCAGCCCGTCTTATCTCATCCGTGATGTCAGCTGACGGCCCGTCGCCGATCAGGAGCGCATCGCCTTCCGGGCCTTGACCCGTTCCGGTTTCATCAGCGCTTCCGCGTCCGCCTCTCCCGCCGCTTCCGCTTCCTGCCAGGTCCGCGGATCGCTCCAGTTCGGCGCGGAGGACGCGCGCGGCTCTGCCACCTTCGCCTTCGATGACCCGCCGGGGCTGTCCCCTTTGCGGTGAATTGTCGACTTTGGCATATGTGTCTGCCTTTCCTTTCAGGTTTTCGTAAGTACGCCCCGGCTGCCCGGCAACAGCTTCCAGATAGTCCGGCGGGATCAGTCGCCCAGTCCGTTGAAACCGCCCGATCATGCGCCGCACGGCTTCCCCAGGATCTACAGATACCTCAACAAGTTCGATACTGTAATTGGCGTCCCTCAACTGTTCAATCAGCCGGGCCATCGACGCCGCGTCATCACCAACCTTGGGCAAGGTCACGTTCATGCCGTCATCCAGCGCGCGCCTGAGCATGGCCTTGGCCATCATCGAGCTTTCTCGATGCGTGGCCTGAGAGCCGATACCATCCTGATATTCAGGCAGCACTTTCTTGGCTTCGTCGGCGTCAATAATGGCTGATTTGAGATCTCTGGCGAGCGGATTGGCAATGCCTGATTTTCCCGCCGCCGGAACACCAACTAATATAGAGGCTTTTCTGTCAAATGCAACTGGCTCAACCGCGATACCATCCGCTTCCCAGGCAAGGCGTTCTGCGTTTTCAAATAACAGATCGATCGCCGCATCAAACCCTGTCACAGTTTTCTTGCCAAATTGATACTGACGACCGCTTGCCCAGGCGTCAGTCGCATAGCCCTCCACATCAGCGGTTGAAGGGATGCTGTCCATCGCCTTCAGGGTGCTGACAACTTCAGGATGCGCCATCAGCTCGCCCGCAGTTGCGCCTGCATCAAGCATGTCATTGAGCGACGCGGTTTCCAGATCCAGGCCAATCTGGCCGGCAGCTTCCATTTCAGCGGCGCTCGCCACATCAGCAACCCCATCCGGTGCAGCATCAGGCCGTGGTGTCGGCGCTGGCGTGGCTTCAGCAAGCAATGCTTTCACCCCCTCGCTGTCCATCACCTGGGCCCAGTCATCAATCAGCTGGCTGGCCGCCTTGGCCTTACTGATCTTGCCCTGGCCAACCTGCTCAGCCAGGGCATTCAGCTGAGTGCGCATCGCGCCTTCGCGGGTAATAAGTTGCAGGAAAACAGATTGAAGCTGCGAGGCAGTGACCGCACGCTTTGCGTTACCGTCCCGATCGAGCATGTTGCCGGCATCTGCGATCTCATCAGCCTCTTTCGTCAGTGTTCGGAAGACAGATTTCTGTTTCCTGAGCGCACTGGTCACCGCACTGACCAGCCTCATTTGGGCGGCACGCTGTGAGAACACTTCTCCACTGGCGCCAAAAAGACCGATTTGCTCAATGGTCTCGAAACCGGCGCGCATCGTATCGCGGATGATAAATTCAGCCTGGCCAAGATCTGTCGCACCAGCTTCCCGGAGTTCACGCAGCACCGCCACATGGGTTGCTGGATCATCCACCAGCTGGCCAACCAGAGACGCCTGACTGGTTGGCACCACCTGATTTAAGGCCATGCCAAAAGCATCATCAGACAGACGGGACAGGCCGCGGGCAGTACGCAAATGATCGCCAGTCACTGGCAAGCTGTCATCAATGATTTCCGGACTGTCTCTGAAAATGCGTGCCGTATCCAGAACATAACCGGAGCCTTGCTGTATATTTCGCTTGGCGGCGATCGCGCGCACTTCTGCCGGCGTCCAGCCATCTGCCTCCCGAAACAGAAAACCGTCCAGCTGGACATCTTCCTCCAGGCCCTCTGCGACAAGCCGTGATGCGAGGCCGCGCCGCTGATGCCCATCAGCCACCACCACGCGGCCGTCTTCAAATTCGTAAAATACCAGGCGATCCGCCGCCATCGCATCGAAGCGCTTCACACCGGCAAGACGATCCGTGACCCCTTGGGCGTTGGCATTGCCCTTATATTGAAAAGTTTCAGCATCGGTGCCGATCTCTGTCACCGATCGAGAGATCACTGAAACAGGGCGGCCGCCACGGTCAAAATTACGATTGACGGCAGACCCATCTGGCAAATCCGGGATCGTACCTTTTGCCCGCAACTCTTCGGGCGCTTGCGGTAACCGCGCATAAGGTTGCTCCAGGGCGTTTGCGCCTGCCTCGATAGCGTCATCTACATCATCGAGCGCCTGCCCCGGATCTATCCCTTCACGATCACCACGCTGAGCTGCCAGTCGCGTCAGAGCATGATCTGCTGACGGATCGGTTTCGGCAAGTGTCTGCCCGAGCTTAGCCAGGGCTTCCGGATCTCCGCGAAAAAACTTCTTCAGCGCGCTGTCATCCGGCAGGCTGGAGATGCCGGCAGAGATGCTTTTCTCGGTCGCCTTGCCACCTGCCCCGATCAGGCCGCCCAAGGCTGTCGCAAAGGCAACATTCCGGGTCGCTTCACCAAAGCCGGCATCAAGCCCGAGCTCGCGCCGCCAGGCTTGCACCTCCGGCTGGATCAAGGCTTCACCAGCTCCACTGAGAACACTGTCTTTCATCGCAGCGCCAAGCACAGTCTTGCTGGCTCCAGTCGGTACCAGAGAGATCGCCACATTGGCCGGATCCTGCAATGAGCCTGCAAGACCGCCGGCAAAGCCACCCACGGCGCCAAAGAAACCACTGCCGCGCTCGGCCGTATCAGCCGCCCGCTGATTGACATCAAGCGCCTGCGCGCGCACCCGCTCAATGGGCGACCAGTCAGGAATATCTGCCTGCGGATATTTTTCCTTTAGAGAAGCAACCTCCGCCCAGAAGGTTTCTTCAAAGCCGGCTTCCGTGCGCTGTCGTGCTGGCCGGCGATCACCGGGCCCGGCATCGGGCGCACCATAAGTCATGTACCAGCTTGCTGCCTGGCCGACCGGATTGCTGAGCTGCTGGCCCGTCGCCGCATATACCTCCTCAATATAGCGATCATATTCATCGAGCAATTTGAGCGATCGTGCCGACGCATTTTCAACATGCGTCATCTGCTCACGGACAGCTTCGAAATTCGCAGTGAAGGAAGATATGCCACGCAGCGTATCGCCGGCGGCAAAGGTGCCTTCCGTGATGCGCGCCTGTTCGCGCACAAAACCGGTCATGGCATCACCCAATCAGGGCGACGGCTGGCAATCAAACTGCGCGCCGCATTCAGGTCCAGCACATAGCGCTCACCGCTCTCGTCAGCCAGCCAGACAGGCGTTGAGGTTGACGGGTTCTTTGTGCTGAGCACATATTTGCCATCACCAACCAGAACCGGATAAGCGTTTCGCATCGTCACGGTGCTGACGGCGAGCCCGTAACGATCAAAGGCCGTGCCGCCAGCGGCCTCTATTTCTTCGCTGGTCAGTGTTTTCAGCGCATCATCAAAGCGATTGTGACGGATCCATGTTGGTGACAGCACTTCCCGGCCACGGACTTTTGTCACACCGCCAAAGCGCACACCATCCACATAGGTCGCCCCGGCAGCCTCCTGCAGGGCGCGCTTGTAGACTTCCGCATCAAACGCGAACGGTGAGCGGGCATTGTGGATGGCAGCCGCAGTTTGCTCGACGGAACTACGTGCGCGTGGCAGATACCGAAAAGCATCCCCCAGTGTCGCTGCACTGTTGTCGCGGCGCTCGCTTGGTGTAATCGGCGTGGTAAATCCTTCTTCACGGGCAATAGAGACGCCGGCCGCAATATCCTCCAGCAAGGTCTGTGATGCGCCGGCAGAGATCAGGCCACCGGCATGGGCAAAGACCGGATTTTTATCCGCAACCTGCGCATAGACTTCTGTGGAAGCCCCGGCAAAAGCTGTCTCGATCGCGGCCGCCGCCGCCAGGAACTGGTCACCGCCTGTGGTGACCATATTGTTGAGGGCACCGGCTTCCTCATCGGTCATGAACTTCAATGGGGTGCCATAATGCTCCGAGACCTGACGGGCGGCACTGGCCCGCGCCTCGAAGCTGGCCCCGCCATCCTGGCCCGTAAAGTCAAGCGGCGTGATGGCCACCAGCCCGGCCCGGTTGGCATAAGTCAGCGGATCGCGTGCTAGGGCAGTAGTCTGCCCGGACAGGACCGTTTCGGCCAGATTGATCCGTGCAGCCACCTCCGGCGTGGCACCCCCTTCCATAGCGCGGGCACGTTCTGCATTGATCCAGTTTTGCAAGGATGCTGGCGGCGTCTTGGCAGCTGTCTGCGCGAAATCAGCCATCTGGCGAATGTCAGCTGCTTCCGCAGCCAGCCCTTCATCACCCAGCGCCAGGGCCGTAGCCTCGATGCCGGCCATTTCGTCAGCCGGCGGTAGCAATCCGTCTTTTGCAAAACTGCGATATTCGCCCAGTCGGCTGCGCATCTGAGTAAGAACAGCACGTGTTTCAGCCACTCGTGCACGTTCCTCAGATTTCAATTCGCGTATGCCGCTTTCAAAGTAATTTCCCAGACGCTCAAATGTATTAAAACTGATCTCGCCGGACAGTCCGGCATTTTCCTGATAGCTCTCGCGAAAATTGTCCAGGAAGGCTTCCCGGCCTGCGAGGCTTCCCGTGCGGTCGAAGGCGCCCTTAAACCGGCCTTCTGCGACACTCTCGGCAACCAGCTCCAGCTGCCGGGCAATTTGCGCAGCTGAATAAACACCGCCGCGCGTAGCATCCGGTTCATAGGTGACATCATCAATCGTGAACTCACCTTTGGGCCCATACGCAAGTAAGGTTCGACGCAGCGCTTCGACCTGGCCGCCAATGACCTGATCCGCCGCCGCATCAAGACCCAACGCATACGCCTCGCGCTGTATATCACTCTGCCGACGGCTGAGATCGGTAATCGCAGCGGCCTGCGCATCGACCTGGCGTTGACGTTCTATTTCCCTGGCAATATCGCGATCATAGCTGAACCGCGTTCTGGCAAAGGTTTCCTCCGCCAATAGCCGCAGATCCGTATCTGCGATAGTGTCCACATTTTGGGCTTTGAAATTTGTCAGGCCCTCATTGAAAGCGACCGGGTCAAAACCGGAGTCCTGATAGATTTGCTGGATGCCTTGCCGAAGAGTAATTTCAATCTGGCTACCAGCTGTCCGACGCGCCGCGGCATTGAAAGCCCGCCCACGGATCGTATCATCGTTACGCGGCCGGAATTCAGGATCGAGACCGGCAAACTGCCCTTCCTTTGCGCCGGCACGCTCAGCCGACCGATCGGCAAGCTGCGCAACATCTGCACCAAGGGTTGTCAGCCCTTGCAGGATGCCGGCAGCGAATTGGCCGCCATCTGATTGCGTAATCGCCTGCGGCAATGGGGCAGCCTTGATCCTGGTACGGGGGCCGATCACTCGGCGTGTATCACTCATCAGCCGCGTTCCCTGATCCGGATGGCGCCCTGGCCGGTTGTCACGCCAGCATTGACCAAGCCGATCAATCCGGCACGCCGGCCCTGCCGGCGAAGCGAGCGTGCATTGCTGCGACGCACACGGGCAGACAGAACAGCATTTTCATCTACCTGCCCGACATCCTCCTCAGTTTGCCTGGCCAGGTTCCCGATAACACGACTGGCGCTGCCGCTATTGATTTCCACACCGGCATTGCCGAAAGCTGTGATGGTGCGGGCAATACGGGTATTGGCCGCATCGAGAATATCATTCCCTTCCTGGCGTCCACGGATCAGATCGCCGCGTGCTTCCGTCTCGGCGATAAACGCCTGCTCCTCTGCCTGTGCTTTGGCCGCCTGCCCTTGCGCATAGCCGGCGTAAGCAGAAAAAGCCGTGATGCTGCCATCAAGGATATTAAGCGCAGTCAAACCCTTGCCAGCCGCCGCCGCTGTACTTGCCGCACCGGCCCCACTTGCACCAGCCGTACCGGCCGCAGCACCGCCGGCACCAATGGAGCCGAGCGCACCCGCAACAGCTCCGCCAGTTGAATAGATGGCCGTACCGGCCGCCGCCGCAACAGCAGTTGTCGCGTGCCAGGCTTTTATCGCAAGGGTGACAGCAACTTGCATCAGACAGTTACCTCCATGGCCATGGATCGCATATGGAAATTGCCAGCGCTGGCACGCTCTACACGTACAAACGCATCACGCTGCCAGCCTGTCAGGCCAGCGATCCGTGCACGGCCTGTAAAAGGATTGGATAATGCCCCCACATCCAGACTGATTTCGTCGAGCTCACGGAACGGGAAATCATAAACCCGGTTGATATGCCTTAACTGTGCTGCCGGCGTTTCAACAAAAGATCCGGTCACCTTCACGATCCGCTTGCGCTCATCCATTGTTGAGGCATTTTCAGGGCCCGATCTTGGATCCAGATTTTCGACATAGGCGTCATACCAAAGTCCGATATGAACAGTCCCTGACAATGCGACGTCGCAAGCAACCTGCCCGCCAGCAACTGTGTAAGGGCCATATTGAAAGTCATCATTTAGAACAAAGACTTCCGCGCCATCGTAATCAGATAATCCACTGAATATTTTTTGCTCACTGACCGACTGATAGGTGATAACACCATCCAGGAAAGCATCTTCCTGCTCATGCTCGATGAAGTATTCGATGCCATTTCCAAAATCACGGCTGACGACAAAATAAGCCGGCCCATCATCCTGATTGGCCACATCCAGAAACTTGCCTTGCGTAATGTAGCGAGACCAGGCGGTGACCTGCTCAGCACGCAGCGAATTGAAAACGGCGATCTCACCATCTGCTTTTGCCAGAAAGAGAAGATCGGTTTCCTGCTCATCATCAGAGCGGCGCACTGTCATGCCAATCGGCTCACGGATAAGGTGTTCCGCACGTGTGCTGGCAGGTGCGCTGGCAAAACGATTGCCTGCTTCCGTATAGACCGCATCTTGAATGGCGCGACCACCCCGCTGGACGAAAACGGTGCCACCATCGAGCTCATATGGTGGCAGATTGCTCTCGATCCCCTGACGCACGGACAACACGATCGGCACCACCTCATCAGCATTGATCTGATTGGTGCCGAAATTGAACATGGCACTGGTCGTGAAGACAAGCAGGAAGGTTGAGGAATGGAGCTGCCGGATATTAGTTGCCTTTTCCGAGCTGACAGGAATTTCCAGGCCACCGGTCGCACGGCTCGACGCCTGAGACAAATTGAAAAAGTCTCCGTAAACGGAGCCAAGGATTGTATTTCCCAGCGATTTGAAGCCACCGAGAAAAAGCCTGTTCTGCGCGAAGATGCCACAGGCAGGCCATCCACGTGTTTCGGAGATGATCGGCTCACCACCAGGCTCGCCGTTCACCAGGGTGACGCTTGTGATCACACCTTCATTAGAACTTACTACGAACCCACGGATCTCCGGCCAGTCCCGCCCGGAGCTGTTTTCATTGAAAACAATGCGCGCGTTTTTAGCGGTGCCTGTGACCGAGACTACTGTATCAGAAAGGGTATCAAGTGCTGAGAGAGCCGTGCGAATTCTGGTGTGATGCGTTGCGGCGTTAGCACTATAGGATATGGCGGTCGTGGTCTCACCATCGAATTGCAGATTGTAGGTATCGTTTTCAGCAAATCCCTCAAAATTGATCTGTTGCTCCTCATCGACCGCATTCGTGTAGACCGTATCACCGAAGTCAACATTGGGGATATTGTCAAATTTCTGCTTGCGAAAATCCCAGTCAGTCCCGCCGCCCTGATTGAAGATACGCCATGGGGCAACGTCAGGGTGGAAGATCAACAAGGTATCATATGACTGAGCGATTGTTGCTTCTGCGATCTGAGCCGAAGTGTGCGGAATGGATGCGGCACCAATGACGACACGATCCCGGCAGATCAGGGCGTTCTGATCTGTCAGGAACATCGCATAGGATTTGTCCTGGCTGTCCGTGAACTCGACCTTCAGGATGTTACTGACTATTGTGGTTTCTCGATAGAAGGTCATCCCGCCAAGAGTTAAAGCCCGGCCAGGAAGACTGGTCACATTTGTCATGCGCACACGCCAATATCTTGCGGTCACCCGGTCAGCCAGAAGGCGTCGTGATCTACTCTGTTCGGCACCGACATCGACTACCGAGCGAACACTCCAGGGGCCGCCGGCATTATCCGCACTTTCAAGCTGAACCTGTGCCAGCTCTGTCCCCTCGATAAAGATGCCTGACAAATCCACGGCAAAGACTTCCTCTGCCTGGATCAGATCTACGGTGGCAATGACACTATCCCCGCCAGAATTGATCGACGCGATTTGAGCATTCTGCCAGGATCCCTTTGAGACGGCGCCGCCGGTCACCTGCCCGCCAGCCGTAACGGTTGCAGAGAAGCCAAGACTGAGAAGCTGGATCATACGAGGCAACAATGCTGTTTTACCTGTGCCATTGCGAATTTTGACGCCGCCTTGGGGCAGCACCCGGCAATTCACGATGTCACGCGCACCCTGGTAATAGGCGGCGATGTCTTCTCGCTCATGGATCTCGGGCGAAATGATGCCGGCATTGAAGCCGGTCTGGTGTGTTTTTACTGACTGGACCAACTACTCGCCTCCCGATGGTCCGTCATGAAATTGTCCTGAAGTTGCAATCTCGCGCCAGGCTGTTGCTGGCTATCGCGCGCCTTCACGGAGGCCATCAACCCGCCATTCGGAAAAACAGGATCCTGGCCAAAAACTTGCGCTACTTTATCGCGCTGAAGCACGCGATCGCCGGTCAGCGTATAAGTGATACCCGCAGCAACGGCCTCTATCATCAGGGCACGCATATAACCGGGCCAGTTTTTCGGTAACGCTGCAACCGAAATATCAGCCCATAACGTGTCGAAATCTGAGTGAACCTCGCGCTCAAAGACGGCGAAACCTTTGATCACGCGATCCGCATCACGACTGTCATATATCGCAACAATGTCTCCACGAATTGGCGACACAAATTTATACGCATACCCAAGGTTTGGGACATCTGCTGATCTGGCGAGCTGCACACGCACCGTCCCGATGCTGAAAGTATGAATAGTCAGGACGAAATCGACACTCTTGCGATACAACTCCTCGCCCCACTCGGCCGCTGGATGCCCCGGATCTTCCGATTGCATCGGGCGCTCACCAAGTGAGACAAGGCTTGCATTCAAAATGTCGAGCTCGTCCTGAAGCAACGCCATGATGACTTAGCCAGCTGTGACAGATGACAGTGTCAGGGCGATATCGCCGGATGTCCGGGTGACGCCATAAATTTTCACCTTCATGGTGCCGTCAACATCCATTGACGCGATGATGATGTCGCCCTTGCCTTCGTTGAAGACATCAGCGGCCGCATCAAAATAACCATCAGCTTCGACCTGAGCGGCCGTGTCGATGGTTTTGTAGTGGAAAATATTGGACACCTTGTTTTCGGCAGCGCCGCCAAGGGCCAGGTTGGAAAGACCTGCTGGTATATAGGCCATGAAATTTGTTCCTTGTAAGTATGACAAGCGCCCGATGCGATTGTCGGGATGTGGGGCCGTGGTGATGTCAGGTCGCCACCACGGCCGGCAGCAAAGATTTACGCCGTGGCGTAAGTGTCCGGATCGATCGCTTCCGGCGAAATGCTTTCATCAACCGTGAATGGCAAGACACCTTCAGGCAGAATGATCTTGGCGCCCTGGCTCATATTCATATTGTTGAACCAGTGATCGTAGCGGTTTTCCCAGGTCATGATTGTGGTCAAATCACCAAGAGACGCATGACCAACAGCGCTCGGCGCATAGGCAAAGCAGGTGCGATTATCACCTGTCTTGTCCAGATAGCTCTGGGGCACACGGATATAGGTTTTGCCGCCCCATGTGCGCATGTGCTGTTTGCGGATCCACGGGATATCCGGACCCACATAGTCAGCATTGGCAAACTCATCGAAGCGGCGCACTTGTGACCAGGCCCGCGGCGACAACAGGACAATGATTTCTTCATCATCATAGATGTCTTTGCTCTCAAACTCTTCAGTAATGAGATCGTTATAGACCGGGGAAAAGAAGGATGTGCCGCTGATTGGCGTCACGGCTGACAACTTCAACGCATCCATGATGATCTCGTCAGCCTTACGGGCAAGTGCAAAACCACCCGCGCGCTTTGCCGCATCAACATCATCTGGTGCCATGCGGTCGAGGTCATATTGCTCAATCGTCGTGGCAGCATAATACTTGTCAGTTGTCACCAGAACAGAACTTTTAGGCGCGTGTGACACTGGCACCTGGCCGCCAGTTTTCTTCTTGGCTTCTACCTTGCCATAAACGTGAAATTTGGCCTCATCGGCGCTGGCAAGATTGGTTTTACGGCGTACTGTGTTTAACAGGCGGCCGCCCTTGTTTTGGAAGATGTCAATGACACCCTCGATATATTGCGTGCGGAACCATTCCGAAGCGGTAGGATCGGCACCTTGTGCTGCTTGTGGCATGTCAGTTTCCTTGTTTCATTTGTCAGATAACCGAGGGCCGCTCGGTGCCAGGCCCTAGAAACAAGGGGAGCCGGCAGACCGTGCAGGTCGGACCGGCTCCAACAATAGACGCACCAGATTTGGCGCACCTTCGGGATTACTTGCGGCTGCTCGCCTGCTTTCCAAGACGATCAACGCGGGCACGAAAGTCGGGATCGTATTTAGGAGAATGCGTGTCGTAACGCTCATCCTTCATATCGCGGCGATAGTCGTCCATGGTGTACCCTTGGTCATTCCCCTGATCGCCTCCGGTGCCTGGTCCCTGCTGGCCAGAATTCTTCATGATTTTCTCAAGCGCAGTGACACCGTCCGCCTCGGCCATCATCAATGACAACTGCAAATGCTCACCTTCAGTTAAGACCTGATTGGTTTTTTGCAGATCCAGCCATTTATCAACAGTGTTGATCCGGGCGAAGGCTTGCTGCTCGCCGCCCAGCTTCGCAGCTTCCGCATTGGCGTCGATCGGCTTCTCCAGAACCCCGTCCTTCGCCATAGCCTCCGTGACACCATTAACAATTTTCTGAAACTGCTCTTGTCCCAGACCAGCTTCATGAGCAGTTTTGCGGAAGGCTTTCAACATGGGATCATTATCAAGATCCGGAAAATAGGGCTTGGCCTCTGCCCCAATATCGAAACTGTAATCATCCGATTTTTCCGGAGGCTTTACACCGCTATCACGCAAGCCCTGATACGCCTTGAACACCTTACCCAGAGCATCATCCGGGCTCTCCCCCCGAAGATGTTCAGGCAGCTGTGCCATATCAAAACCACCGTCAGCCGGCGCAGCGACTTTATCAGCAGGCGAGCCTTTCGCGTCCGCATCAGCGGCCGCGGCACGCGCCTTGTCGAGCATCGTTTCCGGCTTTCCACCTGCATCATCATTACCACCGGCGTCTTCTCCAGCGGCGCCTTCACCATTTCCTTCAGTCGTCATTAGTCTCTCCTTTCTCTTTCTTCTACTTGCCGGATCACTCTCAAAATCATCCGTACAACACTGTTCTGCCCTTTACGCATGAGCGAGAATGCTTGAACTTGATCTACTGACAAGCTCGTAAGAAGCTCAGGATAAGCATCATCCTGAAGCACTGTGTCACGAAGCAGGGCTTGCAACACCAATTCGCCATCTTCTGTGCTAAACAGCCTCGCTGTTGCGTTGGCCAACTCCTGATCCGCGTCAAATCGTTTCTCCAGATGGGTATTCATCCTGGCCCCATCTTCCGGAGAAATCCCAAACTCCACCGGATCCCCAAGCATTTCCTGTAGTTTCTGGATGTTTAAGAGACCATTCATGCCGCAGCTGCTCCTTGCTCGTTAAATGCGGCCATTGCCGCTTCGCGCATCTGCTGGCGTAACGTCGCCTGTTCTTCAGCAGGTCTTTGCGCATCAGGATCCACATTCAGATTTTTGTGGAGCCAGCCACCAAATTGCTCAGAGACATTGATCCGGGCATCATCAGGCCCGATAGTCTGCGCCATAATCGAGAACCACTGCACAGCCTTCTCAACCTCATCAAGCATTTGTGCATCTGCCAGCGGTGAGATCACTTGCACCTGTAGTAGCAGCTGATCGATGGTAAGATTGGTTTGCAATAACCCCCAGTCATGAAGTATGTCGAGCACGCGCTGCACCAAGGGAATAATAAATTCCATCTGTAAACGGCCAAATGCGCTGGCAATATCTTCCGCCAGCCTTTTCAGCCTCTGAACTATCTCGGTGGGGCTTTTGACACTCTCACTTGCTTCAGGAAGTCCATAGTCCAATAGCATTTCACGGATCTGCGAGCGCAGATCCTGATTGACGATGGCGGATAAGTCGAAATTATCCGGTATGTTCAACCGTTGCAGAGAGGGGCCCTGATAGTTGCTGGCTGTGCGCTGGACCGGAATGAGGCCACCCGGCACAAGATTGAGGGTGTTCGGATTAAAAACACCACTGTCAGATGTCATCCAGACACCGAGGATAGCAAATGCCGCCGCCTTCAACGACATTTCCATCGACTTGTTCAGTGTTTTGATGTGCGGCATGGCGAGCATCAACGGCCCGCGGCCACGCGCCTGTGCCGGCACTTTGAAAAACCGGGCAGTAATAAATGGGCTGGATCTCAGCACCTCTCGGTGAAGTTCCTGTTTGGCTTTTTTCCAGATGACCTTGAATTCAAACTTGCGTGGCGCCAGGCGTTCACAGGTCAACAAAATTGTGACGCGATCCCCCTTTTCCTCAGCTTCCACAAACTGCTTTTCAAGGTCGGATGGCAATTTTGCCGCTGGATAGTCGGCTGTGAATTCTTCTTTTGTGAACTCACAAGGATAATACCAACGCACTGTACGGCCGCAATTATCATCTTCATGCTGAATGCGATCAGCTGGAATGGTGATAAACTTCACCAGCTCGTCAGGCGTGCCGCGCACCACCATCATCGAGCCCTCGCCAGCAAAGAGATCCTGATAGAATTCAGGCGCAGACTGCTGAAAGCCGCCCTGCTGGAATGTGGCCAGAGCCATCTTGGAAACACCATGCAACTGACGCTTCATGGCGTCTGTATCGCCTGCATTTTCGGCAAGGGGGCCTGGAACCAGGTTGAACCACTTCTGAAAAAATGGCGTCAAACCCTTCTGTAAACGCGACGAGCCGCGCATGGCGCCGACAACAGCTGTAGCGTCGAAAACCCGCTCCGTGCGACCGTGTGCCTTCTCCCCTTTACGCTCTGTGTTGGCGCGCTCGCGATATGGCATCACATATCGATAGCAGTCATCGATCAAGCGCTGCCATTCGGTATCGCCATCGTGTATTTTTTCATGTCGTGCGCACAGGGCACCAGCATCCATCATAGTTTACGTTCCCAGGGATGATTGGGCCGACCGACGCCGAAAGGAGAGTAAACCCCGGCCGGCCCTCGCGCGCGATGCCAGTCCAGTGATTTTGGCCTTCTCGGCCTCAAGCTCGGCGCGCTCCGCATCAGCTGCCGCCATCTGGCGTTTTTGCGCCGCCAGTAGCCCCTTGTCTGTCTTTGGAGATTTTCCGCCCATCAGCTGCCTCAATCACGAATTTGCAAATAATGCCGCCCAGCATAGTAAGGGCCGGGCTCGCGCACCTTCGGAAATCAAAACGCTCGGCAAAGCGCACATGAGCGTGCTGCTTGATGTCAACATAGGCGATAACAGGGCGATCCTGATTGAGCCAGGGACGACACGCTTTGACAACCTGAACCAGCTCACGCGGCCGCGTGTCATTGGCGATCATCATCCAGAATTCCAGCTCTACATCATCAGGCCGGTCAATCAGGCCAGCGATGATTTTCGGTTGGCCATCACGCCACCAGCTGACGGCAACAGGTGACCATCGCAGCTGCGTGTGCATAGCCCGATAAATATGGGCTGGCATGGGACCGTTAACCGCCTGCAGATCAGCTGGCATGGCAGGTCGTAAATCGAACTCAGATATTGAAGACATCGAAATTCGATCCGAAATTTTGTGTACCACCCCAACCCTGCTGCGCCCGAGACGATACGGATTGGCGCACCAGATCACGCCCAAAATAGCCTGTATGAAAATACTGCTCACCATCCTGCGGATGGCTGGACTCGTTTTTTTCAGGCTTCGCCTGCTCCTGCCCCTTCGGATCCAGCTTGTAGCGATAACCTGAATTGTTTCCCTTGCGGATATACTTACAACGCGGACAGACAAGATAACGATATCTTGTGCCCTGGATGCCGGGCTCATCGATCGATGTCCGCAAGAGGACGCGCTTGGTTTCCAGGCGGAAATTTTCAAGCTCATTGCTTTCGGGCGCCTGGATCGCGACACCGAGCGCCTGCTCACCGATATCAACCCAGGTCTGCTCACCGCCTTCGCGATCAGCACCGACAAAAGCTGACGGGTCAGCCCAGACACGCAGATTGCGAAAATTACGCAAGTGCGACACCTTCAGCTTGCCCAACAATGCCTCAAAAAAGCGCGTGGGCCCGCAGCGACCGAGATATAGCTCATCAATCGACACCGCTTGTCCAAGCGGTGTCACCTGCCCAAAGACGGCCGAAGGCCGACCGCCTGACAATGTCCCGGCATCGAGACCGATCAGCAAGTCGAGCTCGGGGATCACATCAATGTCATTTGGCAATAGATGATCCCGGTCATTGTAGCGCGAATAGATCGGGACGCCATCGCGCGAAGGCCCCCACTTGTTATGAACTTCGATATCAACAAGCCATTTGGGATTGTTCCTGGCCATCGCATCGTAATAACGGCGACCGCCATTCAGGTGAGCCAGGTTCTCGGCATCATCATCATAGCCGCCTGGCATATCAAAAATCTCGGCATCGAGCGGAACATTGGTCACGCAAAGATCATAAAACCAGTGATCCACATCGGTTTTATTGGCATCCATGGAGACATGCTTGATTTCATCATTGATCAGATCACGATAATCTACTGGAAGCGATTTGGCTGGCGGAAAACGGCCGACACGCGATAGGCCATATTGCAGGATCTCACGCTTCATGGACGGTGCACCGTTCATGAACATCCCGGTCATCTGCTTACCATCGAACCACTTCTCAATGCCGGTATCAGGCAACGCCGCGAACTCCATCACGAATTCAACTGGCCCATAATCGTCAATGAACTTCAATTCGTGTTCGGCCGGCCTGTCCTGACCACCAGACCAGTTACCGACATTAGGCGGGAACCAGTCCTGCCACGACTGGATGGCTGTCTGATAGAGCTCCCGGTACGTATCGCGCACGGTCAACGTCCGATAACGCCGCACCCCGTCAAAACATCGCGGCATCGCCATGGCATTGAGAACTTCAGCGATTTCACATGTCGATGTTTTCCCTGACCCCTTGGGCCCGATCAGAACCCGGATGAGCGCTGTTGAAGCCAGGAAGGCAGAAGATACCGGGCCGGGAGATTGCCAGGAAGTGATGTCCCAGCCTTCAGTAATCTCGCCAAGTTTTTGATAATCGTCGATGTTATCAACCATGGCTGCCCCCGACCCGTTGGTCGTAGAACCACCCCGTGTTAAAGATTGATAGACCTCTCCAGCCAAATGGCCTTCTCACCTGCCTGAGAGGTGCAGGAATAAGAATTCGGTGAAGCCAATGGGTCGATCTGTCTTCGCGCGCGGCCGTTTTCCGGGGGCCGCCTGACAGCGCGCGCGACCAGCTGGCACACCCTTTCGGACCGATTTTGCGCCATCTTGTTACCCGACCGTTAATGACGGAATGGCTTTCAACCCCTTGTTTCATGAGACTTGTCCTCTAATTTCCGACCAGATGCGTCCGACCCGGCCTGTTTTTCTGCGTCTTTTGCCCTCACATCAGCCGGCCGCAGATCGCGCCCGGCGACCGAATTGCGATCGCGCGAGACGGTCCCGTCACCCATGACTGTCTGGAAGGTAATCGCCCCGCTATCAGCGTCCTGGACTGGCGGCATCTTGCCTTGCGTGTACGGCAGCACGCTCTCCAGCGTGCCCTTCAGCATCGCGAATGCCTGAGAAACCTCGATATCCAGGTCTTCAGCGACCTCAACAGCACGGCTTTGCGCCAGGAAATCCCCCGCATCACCGCCTGCCTGGAGCCATTCAGGCAGCCCTTGCATCACAGTAGCAGCGAGGAGATCCCCAGCGCGCATCCCGTAGACCTGCTCGATGCGCTGATCGAGCCGCGCCTTCTTGTTCTTGGATCCGAGCGGCCGCCCTGGCCCACGGCCCTCCGGCACAGCCGGCGTGTGTGGTGTCAAACACCCATTATCTGGGGATTTTTTATTGTCATCGGCGCTCATGACGGCACCGGATCGCTACTGGATCGCTTACGGATTATTGGAAACTGTTGAATATAAAGGGAAAAATAAGAGATAATCCAAAAAGACAATAATCCGATATATATACTCAGGCGCGCGCGCGCGCGTACGCATGTCATGGGGAATTTGCTGGATTTTTGTCTTTTCGTCTTTTGTTCAAAATAACTCAACAAAATCAACACCATCGGGCGAGACGTTCGCGATCCAGAGGCGAGACGTTTTGCTCTCATGACCGATATCGCCTTCGGCCATTCCTCTGTTCGCGCAGCATAAGGTCGGGAAAATCCGCGCACCTTCGGAAAAGAGATCTGTATTGTCATCAAATTCAGTCCTCCGGGGTCAGGTTGTCCGATTGAGTGGAAATGAATTTATCGAGACGAATGGCGACACCGCGCACCTGGCGACCATCGACCCTGAATTTCAGCTCTCGACCATCAGGCCAGTTACCGCTCGCCACTTCACCAGGCGGCCCTTGCTTCAAAGCCTTGGCCCAGCCCCCCATGGCGCCGGTGATCCCTGGCCAGTCCGTGTCCTCGAATATCTGTGCCAGCGACGGATGCCGGTTGGATATCCCGAGCCACCAGGTCCCCTCAGACTTTGGTCGGGCGAGCAAGGCGCAACCAGCCTGGGCAAGCCGCTCGCGATAGGTATCAAGATCAAGGTCTACTGTACTGCCGGTCGTCTCCCAGGCTTTCAGGAAGCGGGTACACAGACCACCGATCGACGTGTCTTTACAGCCTTGCGGCCACTCGCGCGGGCGCATCGATAAAAGATGATCCGCACAAGACTGATAGTTCGGCATTCGATCAAAATACTCAGGCATTCTGATCGGCTCCAATCGATGCCAGATCTCATCGGCGTCAGGATCTGCGGACGCGCCGGCATCAGCCAGATAACCGTTCTCAGACAACACCAGGTCGGCACAAGCCAGCAAGGTGCCGAATGTATCCTGCCCCCGGCTGTCATGGCCGAGCCGCTTCAGCTCATCGCGATAAGCAGCCAACGTCTCATCAAATCTGTGCCAGTTGGTCAGGGCACGACGCAGCAACTCCGCGCCCCAGCGTTGACACTGGGTCTGGGTAAATTCAGGCTCAGCCTGACTCTTGTCGAGCGGGAATAGCTGTAATTCAGGGATCCGGCTCATATCCTGCCCGCGCAATGGTGCCGGGTTGATTGATGAGAACGAAAATACATTCCGTGCAGAGAAAGAAACTGGAACGTGACCAGAAGAACCCCGCAGCAACACAGCACCAGAGGCCGCCAGGCGAGCCAACTTCACAACTTCAAGCAATTTCCGGTTGTCCTTGGAGCTCTCAGCCTCATCGAACGAGACCGAGATCGCATCAAATTTCAGCTTCTGATAGATACCAGCTGGTGAGGGATCTTCCGTAGACAAGTTCCATCCCGCCAGACACCAGCGCCGCAAGCGCTGCAATGTCGATTTACCGCAAGCAGCGTCACCGATGGTCCAGGTTGACGGGCGCCAGTGCAACGCACCAGAAAGATACGCCGCAATCGTAGATCCAAAAAACAGCCTTGCATCCAGGGCGCCACGCGACCAGTTCCAGGTTTTCATCAGCCCCAGGATCTCGTGCGCAGCCGCATCCCCCGCCTCCCAGTCAGGCAGCTTTTTGTCAGGCTTTGCTGGCCGCAGAATAGACTGGCCAGCAGGATAGACATTGCCCTCCTTCACTCCAGCAGGCTCGACGCCGGCCTCATCTATCAACACATCCCCGCAATGATAGATCAACCCGCCATCCGGCCCTCGCCAGGAACCGCGCCCCCGCACACGGTCCATGTCATCCCAGATACCTTTCCGCGCGCACCACATCTGCATATGCCGGCGCAGCTGACCTGAGTTAAAGTTTGATCGCTTCCAGCTGCCATCCTTGTCGTAGTAAGGCCAATACTGGGATATGTACGACATGTCTCCAGCGAAATAATCCGTTAAGTAACTTTCACCGAGCTCTCTCGGCCCTGCCGTCACCAGCTGCCCAAGGGCATCAAGAAAGATGCAGGTCTGCTGGTGCTTGCCAACCGGACGCACGCGGCACCCACCAGGCGGCCCGTCAAACGGGTTCCATTCAGGCGGTCCACCATTACCACCAGAGCCCCTTTCATCGGGCTCTGGCGCCACACTATCGGCAATAGTCACTGGTTCCGCGTCGGCGATCGCCGCGCGAACGTCTTGCTTGGCCATAGAAACCTCTGGCTATTTAGTCAGTATCAGGCAGATACGGCGGCGGCACGCGCTTTGTGCTGCTCACGCGCTCGCTTCTTCCGCGCATCCTTGTCAGCTCGCTTCTTGGCGCGTGCTTTTTTCAGCTTACTGCTTTTCTCATCCATCACGCGCTGCTTCTGGGCTTCTTCATATGCCACAACTACCTCACGCCGCTCTTTGAGCAGATTTCTGGCCACGCAGACAAAAACCTCCAGCAAGAGAAGCTCGTCAAAATTCTGTCGACGGCCCTCGGGCACTGGCAGATCATTTCCAAGGCCGATAAAGTGAGCGCGCAACTCATCTGCATTCCACATATCAGTGCGCATGGCGTCATCCAGAAGTGTTGCGAAGTCTGCTTCCAGATGCGGCACCACAGCCAGATCCAGTTTCATCGCATCCAGTGCAAAAACAAGGGCCAGCTTTGCGATCTCAGCCACACTTAGCGGTTCACGGATCTCATCCCCGCCCGCCTCAATCACAGGCGCTTTTTTAACAGCTTTCTTTGCTGCCTTCCTGGGTGTCGCTTTTTTCCTGGGTGTCGCTTTTTTCTTCTTTGCTGCTACCATGATTTTTTCCTTTCAGTCATCGGTTAGCTTCAGCCATCATCAAATCGTTGGCATCCTTGCCCACATGCGAACGCGCCACTTTCACCGGCCCATCAACAGCCAGCCGCGAAACGGCCGTTTTCAACGCACGCTGCGCCTGTGGATTGTTCCAGTCATTATCCGCAAACACCGTGATTGAATTGGCGCAAGGAGGGTAAGGAATATTCATCAGATTAGAGAGCGAGCCCACCATCCAGACACGCAATTCCGGCGCGGCGCAGGCAACAGACAGCGCATCCTCCAGCCCTTCCGTCAGCACCAGCGGGCTTTTATGCCCGCGCTGCTCGGCTTCACGTGGTTTCAACCCGCTCTCGCCATGCCAGATAAAACCGGCACAACCGAGAATGGGCCCGAGCATTCTGCGTGGACTTGGCACCGCTGCCTTGGACAGACCGTCAGCTGCCAGCCAGGTGCGATGGATACCCCTGAAGTTACCGCCACCGATCGGGGCAAACTTCACCACGATACCAGGGTGCTTGCTCTTGCCGGCAGATGGCCGGCGATGCTTCCATTCATCTGACAACTGATCAGAGACAGGCCAGTCAAATTGTAACTCAGGCACGAATGACAGAGCGCCCAGAAAGCTCTTTGCCCGCCCTTCCGGATAATGTGCCAGCTGCCAGTCCCGCAAATCCTGCACGGGAATGCCTCTGGCGTGCGCCAGCCAGTCCCAGGCTGGCTGCTCCGGCGCCAGGGGCACACCGGACAGAGCGATCGCCGTGGACAGTTTGACGAGATATTCCTTGCGCTTGGCCTCTTTTGCCCGCTGTTCTGACTGCTGCTTTTTGGCTTCACCGGCGATCCGGCGGATCTCCACATCTGACTTGCCACCCAGCCCGCACCAGCGCTTGGCCCAGTCCAGCGCTTCCTTTTTGTCACGGGCCTGGCCAGTATAAATCAGCAAGTCAATGATATCGCCCTTCTCGGCGTCGCCGGCATCATGCTCTTTCCAGGCACCCGGCGCACCATGGGTCCAGATCACAAAGGATCCAACCCTGTCTTTCCCGCGACGCGGGTTTGGTGCCAGGTAATAATTCCCCTGGAACATTCCGCCCGGCGCCAGCTGCTGACACAGTGTGCGGATGTTTGCCTGCAACAGCGGTTTGACATCCGCAATCCCGATGCGGCGCTGCGTCGCTTCAGCCATGACGGTACCCCTCCGTCTCTTGACGCCGCTGCGCTGCGCGATGCTGCCGGATACTGCGCTTCACGGGCTTCGCCCTGTAATCCTCCGGCCGGCACTGATATTTGATGGTCACCAGCCGATGATTGACCACCACATAGCGCAAGCCATCATAAACAATCCTGCCGGCACCCAGCTTTATCAACTCAGCCAGACCAGGCACGGCCTGGATCTCATCCATGAGCTGGCGGATGTCGATTTCGCCCATGGTTTGCATGAGCTCCAGGATATTACGGTCATTGATCTGATCCCGCGCTATCTTCAGAGCGCCCTTATACGGATTAAGATCATAATGGCGCACACGCTCCACATATCGGCGCATGGCGTACCAGGTAATCGGTGGTTTCTTGACCGGTCTGGTCATGCAGCCACCTTCCGTAGCGACGCGATCGCATCCCGCAGACAATGATCAAGGTCAGTCCACGCATCCCGGTTGGCCCACCATCTGGCGTGCGCCCGCGAAATATGACGACGATCAACCCCTGACAATTTGGCAACCTGATAAGGGCGGAGATCAAAAGCCTCCATAACCATGTGCGCAGCCAGCGCACGATATTGTCCCCGCCGCGGATAACAAACACGCAACCCGTCCCGCATCATCACCGGATCCACCGCCAGCTGGCCGGCAATAATCAGAGAGCTTTGCCACTGCAAACGCCTTTTCAACGACTGCCGGCGACTGCGACGCAGACGCCCTGAACGGGATTTCTGCATCATAGATCCCAGTCCTTTTCCGGCTCATGGGGGGCGCGTGTCGCCGGCACAGAGGGCAGTTTGACACCCGCTGGCCTCTCGCGACTGTCCTGCTGCACACGGATCAACAAGGCTGTCAGATCGCCCTCAACGATTTTCGCCATATGGGCCAGCGAGCGCGTGTATTTGCCGGCCCCGGCCGCCAGCTGGCGAGACACATCAAGGCCAACCGCCACAATCGGCGTGAAGGGCTGGCCATGCCAGAAATCCGTCGCCATCAGATTTTTCGACACTTGAGCCAACATGGAGCGGCAATGCTCATTCTGCGGCGCCTCGGTAATGTCGCTCAGGGCCACACGGAAATCATGAAGGACACGGATCTGGCGTTTATCAAGCATCGTCACCAGACCTGTCATTCATCAGCGTCCACTCGTTTTCCCCGGTTATGAGGCCGCGCCGCCACTCATAGGCCGTCCAGCTGACTGTCAGAACCAGGGCGATCAGGAAAAACAGGTTTGCACTCATGCGACCACCTCCCCGCGTTGCCGCATCTGGTTGGTGATATTCAGAATGATGGCAATCAGGCTGATCTGGTTATCGGCATACTGCTCTTTACAGATTGGCCGTTTGGTGCGGGTATCCACAATGCCGGTCCGATGCCGGACAACCCAGCCGCCTTTTTTAACAGGCGTGATCGTGATCCCCGGAAACTGCACCAGCTTTTCCGTCATGCCGCTTCGCTTTCCGTATGGTGATAAAAATGATTAGGATTACACCACGCCCAAACAGCGACCTCATCTTCAAGGGCTTGCAATCTGCCGAGACTGGCTGTCAGCGTTTCGTGGTACATTCGTGCACCATCTTCCAACTGTCGAAGCTTGGCAGGGTTACCGAAGACTTTGCCGGAAATGTAAAAAGGCGAGTATGGCTGCTCTTTACCTCTGGCTTGCGCCAGTCGCGCTCTAATCGTGTGCACACGTCTTATCAGCTGTGAATGTTCCATGAGCGCATCAACAGCTGATTTGAAAATGTTTTCAATAAAACATTTTGCAAATTTTGGTGTTTTTTTAAACCCTTAACAAATTCAATGGTTTGTTTATGTATTCATAGATGAGCCGGTGGGACGAAATCAAAAAACGCACAAAGGAGCGCCTTAAAGAACTTGGCCGAACGCGCCAGGAGGTC
>JALEGM010000288.1 GCA_022763145.1 Aquisalinus sp.
GCAGGCTGACTTTCAAAGTGGGCGAGCGTCTGGTCGAGCACACAGTCCACCAGCCGTTGCAGGCGCGTGGAGCGCTTGAGGGGTGTCGGGGTCTCGTCTTCGCGTGTCATGGTGTCTCTCCTGTTCTTGCAGCCCGCGGAAGTGCGGGCCGCGCGTTTCTTGAAGAGCCACGACTATAAGCGGGCCGGAGAGGGGGCCCATAGATTCAGGGGTTTGTGAGTGGAATCAGGTGGTTAGCCTGCTCAGACCAGGTCCATAAGTTTTTTGTGTGGGGGGAGAGACGGCAGGCTTGAGGCGCTAATTAAGGTTGTTTAATTAGCGTGGAGAGCGCTTTGCTTAATCCTTCCTACTCGCCTGTAGATGATATTCTGAAATCGTGCCTTCGTATTTATGTGTTCAACTTACTATTTATAAAGTAGGTAATTTCAACAGGTGCAATAAATGAATATTGTAAAATACAATGGAGAGAGGGTGTGAAAAAATGGGCATCGGTTGATCAAAAAGATAATTACATTTTCATAGTTGCCATGTCTGGAAATCGCGGAATCGCGGGTGATTACGATGCTTATTCTAACTATATTGTGAAGCCTTTTGACGAAGGTCAATTGGGCTTGCATGTTAAAAAGGCTTTAGAAGCAAGCCGATTTTTAGAGTATGGTAGCGGTAAAGATGAAGAAATTGATGAGTTTTTTGACGTCAAGTCGCGACAAATGCATGCTAAGTGGCAGAAAAATATGACCTCTTTGCTAAAGTGCAAATCTGAAGAAGAATTCTATAAAGGCTTTAAGAATGTTGGTATTGAATTGGAAGAAAAAATAATCAGTATAACTTCTTTTTACGAAGATGGTAATGGGGGGTATATTTCCAGCGGTTCGTCTGATGATGTTTTGCGCATATATGTTCAGTCCTCGAATAGTGAAGTCGGTAAAGCTGTTATTGCAGCGTTGTCGAAAGCGAAATAGTATTCTTTCAAACTTCACGTGAATATCATTTCGATGATCCTACGGGAAATACTACTATTTCGGCGTTTGGATATCTACTTGCGGCTTAAGGTTCGCAGCAAAGTAGGACGCCTGAGGCCACAAGCGTCATGCGCTAAACCGGATTATCTGGTCTCATCATAAGTTCTCCAAAGGCTTCATCTTCTTTCAGCGACTGCCTTAATAATGCTGCTCATACTGTTAGTTTGACAGTGCATTAAGCTGGCTCCGGTGGGGCCTGCTACTGGTCACTTCGTGAGCATGTTGGGTTCCGGCGATGGGTCCCGTATCTGCGCAGCAGCATTTCATGCCGCAGCGCATCACGGGATGACGTGCGGAGAGACGGGTTTTGCTGGCGGATTGCACCTGTGGTTTTATCCGCCCTACTTGCTAATTAGGGCTATTTAATTGGCGCCTTAGGTAGAAAGGCAAATGGCGGGTTGCCCTTTGATTATTCCCACTCAGTTCGATCAATATTACTTAGGGCGGTTATTGGCCCGTTTGCGACATTGCTGTTATGAGATCAATGTCTGATTACGGTCGTGTTGCGACATCCTTATCGAATAAATAATCACCTTGAGATAACAAGTTCACGTTGAACAGTCTCGGTGACTACCTCTTGATCCACTGATCCATTTTCTTTTGTAGTCTCAACTTCGAAGATACGTACACGACGAGCTACTCGGTTTGAGCCATCAGTATCAATTGTAACTGTGATCGTTCCAGAAATCTTCTCTGCTGATCTAGCTTGTAGAGCTTCGTCAAGAGAGGGAGGTTGATCACCCATAATTTCCGCCACAATAATGTCGGACTCCGCTCGCTCTAGCCGAGTTGTGTCAGGATCAACATCTAACTTTACGACGAACGACTTTCCGTTTGAATTGTTGTTCGGTGCTAACGCGAGAGGTTGCGGTGCTAGGGCACCATATTCCATGTATTGCGCTCCTGCTCGGAGATTATCAATTCGAAGGTCAAAAGGCTCTAAAATTCGAAGAACAGATTGGGGGTCGCACTCGATCTTCACTGCTGTCCATGTAAAGACCCATCTGCCGCAATTGCTTGGATCAATATTGCCTCGCTCAAGCCAATCTTGATTTCGAGACTCTAGTTCCGCTGCATTAGCAAGACTTAGGGATCCATCAAGAGCTCGATTTACCCGAGCCGGAAATTGCCACTCTCGTGCCCGGTCTTCTGCAGAACTATCTAAAGGTAAGTCAAATTCCAAGATCAAACCGTCGGGATTTACCTCAATCACGCGCTCTATTAGCGATGATTTTGAGGATGAGCTTCCAGATGATCCTTCGCCAGAAGTTTTTGATTTTCGTTCCAACCGGATTTCGTAGACATCGCCTGCTTTATCCAAATTCCTACCGACAGGACTACTAACGCAAGCCTGAACAGACAAAACCATTACACATGCTGCAATTGTCAGCGATGGCTGTCCCCAAAGCCCCATAATTCAATCTTTCTGTTGACCAATATGATATTGTACAGCAGTCAGCATTGCTTTTCTATGTCTGTTTTAGTTGGCACTTTTGCCGTTTAAAAAGGAATCCGCTACTTCCGCTCCTGGTGAGTTTCTGTCACTCAGTCAATTAGCTAGATGCTATATTCTATTTGCCGATAAGCAAAGTAGGGCGCATGAAACCCAAAACGCGATGCGCCAAACCTGATTATCCGGTTTCACCATAAATTTCGCCAAAGAGTTCACCTTCTTTTGATGCTGCTCATAGTGGTAGCTTGTTGGCGAATTAAACTGGCGCTGATACGGTTTGGTTTCTGGTCACTTCATGAGTGCTGCGCGTTCCGGCGATTGGTCCCGTATCTGCGCAGCAGCATTTCCTGCCGCAGCGCATTACGGGATGACGGAAGGAGAGACGGGTTTATTGGCGGATTGCACCTGTGGCTTTATCCGCTCTACTTGCTTGTCGCTTTACGTTTCACGGGAAGAAACCCCGTCGTGCGCTTTGACCTGAGAGTACACTCAGTATGTAAAGCGAATGCCCGTCAGGTATCTCGGGCCGAAGCCTTCGATCTCAAATACCCGGCCGCTATTTCCATTGATGCGCCGCCCGACCTGGTCAGTCAGGTTGTTTGCATCAAAGAACCATTCGTACCGGTCATTAACCTGATATCTGGCACCAAATGACAGCCTGCCAAGTTGGGCCCAATATCGATCAAGATCTTCATCAGAGCCAACGGCATCAAGCCATCTTGTCCGCCACTGCCAGTTAAGGCGCATCGAGACATTCTCGTATTCCCAGTAACCGGACGTGTTGTAGGTGAGATCAGACGCGCCGAACAATGGTACTTTGCGCCCATCATCCAGTTCAATTTCGGAATCAACCAGTGTGACATTCGCGTTGACGCCGAAGCCTTCTGACCAATCGGGAAGTCCCCATTCAGGCAGGAAATCGAACTGCTGCGCATAGGCGATTTCCAACCCGGCGTAATGACCATCTTCACCATTCCCGACGGTTTCAAAAAGATAGTCTGATCTTGTGAAGCCGGGCTCATCAAAGTCCGTCCGCCCGAATGTCGTGCTGACCTGGACTAATGGATCCTGAATGGTCTTGTAAAATCCACCGACCGAGAAAATGCCCAATGGCTCCAGATAATGCTCATAGTAAAGATCAACGCCATAGGTTTTCTCAGGTTTTGCATCCGGATTGCCGCCAATGACGGTGCCGTTTGAGGCGTCATCATCAATCAGGAAATTGGGGGCCAGCTCATCAAAGTCTGGCCGTGCCAGACCTGAGTTGAAGGACAGCCTCACCTTTCTGTCTTCATCGATATCGTAATTCACGTGAACGGAGGGGAAAAAGTCCACGCGGCTTTCACCGCTTTCCACTGGCGTAAACGGCCCACTGCCAATTTGCGCCAGGGCTGTGCCTTCGTGTTCCGAATATTCGGCACGCACACCATAGATGACATTGCCCCAATCATGATCTGCCGTGGCGCTGATATAGCCGGCTATAATGTCTTCCTGTACCCGGAAGAAATTACGCTCCTGCACGCCAGCCGGAATGATACTGCCACCAGCGTTAGCCAGGTCATTATGTAACCCGACGGCTGTTTCGGAACTGAACAATGGCACGATGAACTGAATCGGAAATGTCCCGTCCCATTCGTTGTCTGTTAAAATGTCACCAATGACCGGTATATCCAGGCCGGCTGCATTGAGTGATGCCTGATTGATAATTGTTTCCGAGCGGTCACCTTTCTTGATGCGCCGATCATATGACAGCCCGGTCTTGACCTGAACGGGGACCCCGCCGACATCGAGCTCGCGTGACATGTTCACTTTTGCCAGATAGGCTTGTGTACGATCGACTTCATCAAAGAACTGTATCCGGTTCAGCTGAAAATGCTGAGGGCCGAGCACATCAATTGGGGCGCCTGCGGTAAACGTGCCGTCGCCGACAGGTACAGTCTCAAGCAGAAAGCTGGTCGGGAAGTCAGAGTCCGTATAATCGTAGGCAACCGTCGGGCGCAATGTCGGGTCATCCGGACTGACGAAGTTATATCGAGCCGGTGCAATCAGTTCATCAACTGTATGCGTGAACCCGAGGCGCCAGCCTATATCCCATTCAGAGAGGGCGTGATCACCCCCGACTGTGTTGGTAAGAATATTCTCGCGATAGAGATTCGTATTAAAGGTGGCATCTATCCGTGCGCCAAATACTGTTCCGGCAACAGGCGTATTATTACAGGGCGGGCCCACCTGCGCGTAACAATTATTGGGTGTATTGCTGTCAAAGTCAAAAATGTACCGGTCACGAACTTCATCATCTGTAAATTCGGTGAATATGGAAGATACAAACAATCTGTGTTCATCAACAGGCCGCCAGTCAATGCGGCCAGTGACCCCTTTGTTTGCACGTTCCAGATGATATACCCGGTAATCTGACTGGCGCGACCAGATCAGGTCTTCGCCTGCGGTGCCTGCTGCTTCGGCGGCTCTTTCAAATCGGCCTTCAATATTATCCGTAATTTGCTCACGTTTATAAAAAGACCCTGAAACAAGTACGCCAATCGTGTTATCCCGGAAGGTGTTGGAAATTGTTCCGGCAACATTATATTGCGGCCCATCCCCCAGCTCCAGGTAACCCCCGGCAAGCTCTCCACTGACCCTGAGCCTGTTATAGTCAAAAGGGTCACGTGTGATGATGTTGATATTTCCGGCAATGGATTCAGCCGGCATATCCGCGGTGATTGCCTTCACGGCTTCGATGGAACTGACAATTGCATTGGGAATGGTATCAAACCGGGATTGACGCCCCTCTGGCGAGACAACATTCAATCCATTGAATGATATCGTCGTCCACTTATTGGGGGCGCCACGCAAATTAACATATCTTTCCTGCCCCTGGTCCCGTTCAACCGATACACCCGGCAATCTTGATAAGGCTGAAGCTACATTCTGATCTGGCAACCTTCCGATAGCATCAGAGGCGACGACATTGATCAGCTGGTCGGCATTTTTTTGGCGTTTATAGGCTGCGGCTTCAGATTCTGCGATGGGCAATCGCCCTGTGACAATGATCGTGTCCTCTGAATATTCAATAGTTCCTGAATTATCTTCAGTATCCGTCTGTGCTGACAGACTGCTGGTGGTGATAATAGACATGCAAACTGCAAGGCATGATGCCCCACTACGGCTAACTAACTTTCTCACGACTGTGCCCCTTAATTTCACCATCTCTTAATTCGGGTGATTGGAAAATGCGCTTCCCTTAACAGCGCAAATTTTGCGCACAGTTTCAAAAGTGCTCTCTCCTGTAAAGGTCATTATTCAAATTATTTGCCTCAGGATGATCAATTTTTTTGAGTACATGATCCTTGAATAATTGAAGCGAAGGCAGGAAATTGGGGTAATAGCTGATAATACCAGTGATATTGGTGTTTTGATATTCCAGCATAAGTGCTGATATCAGCTCGCGCGTAACGTGAATGTGAACCTTGCGGTCTTACCTTGTTGTCCATCATGCGTTGGTAACACCACAACGCAGCACTGAAATAGGTAAGAGCATCAATTTTGTGCCCGGGACCGTTATGACAATGGTTTCCGCTTCAGCGATATTGCTGAGTTTCTGGGTCTGGCTGACGGAGCGGTAGTGTAAGGCCCATATCTACTCAAACCAAGTATAATCCCTTTGGTATCTTCAATCCGGCCTTGATAAATGGTTGCCGTGATACGACGAAAATCGTCATGTCGAAATTGAACAATGAAATAATTTCTTTGTCTTTTGAGTAATAAGTATACAGAGGATTTGACTGTTTCAAAAATTCTACTGGCACTTCAGAAGCCAAAATAGGATCTTCATCAATCATTATGCTGGTTAATATTTTGTGAGATGTATTCTTTTTCAAATTTTCTCTATCTTCATCAAGTTGCCAGTTATCAACATGATATAGGGTGTCAAAATTGTCGCTGAAAAAACGTCGGAATTTGATTTCGATGTCGACCAATTCTTCTGTGGAAAAATCCCATGGTTCAAATGGCAGGTCACGCGCTTCTTGTTCAGTCAGAATGTGATCATAGATAGTGAGCAAACCGATGTGTCCTTCTTCGTAAAAGGGAAGGTGAACTTCAATGTTTCTTGCTCTTTTCCAGGCTGGGTGTTTGCCCATGATCAACTCGTTCAAGGTTCAATTATCTTATTGGCATCAGTCAGTTAACATTTTTATGCGTATAGTTATATAGTCAGATGACTAAGGTTACATATCAGAGCGCATTTTTTGTCGATATTTGCGTCGCAGTATTGCATGAGTAAATCTGTCGTATTGCGTCGTTGCTATACTGCCCTGCAATCAACCGCGATCCATCAGGCGTGTCGTGAATTACCCGTTCTGTTCACGGATCAAGGTCACGAGGTCCAGACCGGCAAACAGGGCTCGGGCTTTTTCGGTGAAATACGGACGGATCAGGGTTAGCAGCTGGATCATCCCTTGGCGGCGGCTATGGTCGAGGTCGATCTGGCCGGCCTCACGTATGCGCACATAGTCAAGCCAATGGCGCCCGACGATGAAGCAGGATGTCACCAGGGCTTTGACGTCCGTATCAGACAGATCAATCAAGCCCAGACGCTCCACCCGCAACAGCCGTTCTTCTGCGCGGCTTTCAATCGAGCGATAGGTCAGTTGTAATCGTGCCAGCATCTCGTCCTCCTGCAAGGCCTGCAAGGGGTCACGCAGGAGGTATCGAAACTCCCAGAGAATATCGAACATGCCAAAGAAGTGCTTTGCCATGCCATTCGGGTTATCAATAATCTCCGCAGCGAGATGAGTTTCAAGGCGTGCCTCCAGGGCATCCAGATGAGCGACGACCAGGTCCTGCTTGGCCTTGAAGTGATACCAGAGCGTCCCGTCAAGGACCTGGGCCGCTTCGGCCAGCTGGGCCGTCGAGACACGGTCAAAGCCGCTTTCGTTGAAGCGGATAAGACTCGCCTGGAGGATTTTTCCCCTGGTCTTGCTGCCAAACAGACGTTGTGTCTCAGCTGTCAGGTCTTGTTGCGGGGCTGATACTTTTTCCATGGGAGAAAATGACTGGTTCTGTTTCAGGCTTTTGCGTTGCCTGATCATAGAGCTGATCTGCCTTCGGGTGCAAAGTCCCATACAGCCGATCCCATATCACTGTGTAAAGCCCATAATTATAGCGATAGGTTCTGTGGTGCTGATTGTGGTAGGCGGATTTGTTGAGCCAGTATCCAATCGGGCTGTTGGCCAGAAATCGCGGCATCACTTCGTAACCCAGATGGCCATATACATTGTATACAAGCGATAACAGCCCGGCTGTGATGAGCGCAATCGCATGCAACGGGATGATGAAAACGAGAACCAGGAAGATTGCGATTTCCAACACAGCTTCAAAAGGGTGAAAGGCAAACGCGGAAAAGGGGCTGGGGTTTGTCGACAAGTGATGCGTTTTGTGTACGCGGTTATAAAACGCCGGCTGGTGGACAATCCGGTGCATCCAATAGAAGTAAAAGTCCTGGATCAGCAGCACGGCAGGCACCTGCAGGATCAGCCAGACAAGGCCATATGCATACGGATCGGTATATAGCTGCGTCCAGCCGGCCGACGTCATGACAATGATCAGGCCGACAACCGCGACAAAGATCAGCGTGCTCAGCATGGAATAGGCAATCTCGCGTGTAATCTGTTGCCGGGAGAAGTCCCGGTTTTGCAGTTTTCTCCAGGGGGCAATCTTGCCGAGCAGCGTGGATATGCCGAACCCGGCGCCTGCCGCGAGAAAGTAACGCGCCGCGATAAGCGCGAATATGATCCCGCCGATGGCCCCCCATCGCAATGCAACTGGCCAGTCACCAATGATGGGAGAAAGAAAGTCTGTGAGCATGATAACCTCGTTTTTGGGTATTTATCCAAATTTGGGCATTTGCCCAATAAATGTCAAGGGGCTGTTTTGCAAGCAGGGAAGAGGCGTCGGTGCGACCCGAGGCTTTGGGGGGTTGCGCGTTAGCGGGAGTGTCGTCTGCTTGTTCTCTCAGCTCGCATTCGTCGTCCGAGAATCAACATTGCTTGTGAAGCACGTGTGTTTCGATCGTCCATGCAGATCCCGCTTTTTGAAGCTGTCAGAGCTGGGTCCCGTATTCGCGCAGCAGCATTTCACGCCGCAGTGTATCACGGGAAGACGGGTTTTGGTGGCGGATTGCACTTCGCTTTATCCGCCCTACTTGCCTAGCGCCTAGGAGGCTATCAGGCCAGCGAGGGGCGTCACATAAAATTCAACGACGCCCGCGCTCTGGAGGATTGTTTACCACCAATCTCGATGGTAGTGTTTACAGGGATAAGGAGATGGGGGCACCATGTCGATGGGACTGTTGCTGCAGCCTAACTTTATATTTGCGGCACTAACGTTTTTGCTTTCACTGGTTGTGTTTTTGCCTCGTGATTTCGAAATTGCGAAGAAATCACGGGCGCTTTTTTATGAGCCCGGTGCTGTGCCGCCCGGGACGTTACTGATGCGCATGTTCGTTGGCGTGAACAGCATCGCAAAAGCGGCTGGGATCGCACTGCTTGGTTTGTTCACTCTGTCGCTCAATGATGAGGGGCACCTGGTCTGGATGAGTGTACTGGTATTCCTGCTGGCGCTTGCGGGCGGGTTTCTGTTGGTTTGCGTCCTTTCCCGACAGATAAATGGCGATCCGAAGTACTGGTCCCTGTACCGAATGACCCTTATCACAGGGGTGTTGTATTCGGGACTCTTCGCTCTGGCAGAGACAAGTGGTGTGGCGGACGCAGACGAGCTCCTTCCGCCCACTGCAAAGGAATTTTACGACGATGTAAAAAAGTTGAAGCCAGAAAACGGTGACTGGTTTTACAATTCTATTTGTAAAGGCACGAACGATTGGATCCGGAACGAGTGCGAGCCAGCAGGTTGGCGCTATGATGAGCGGCGAAAAAGGGCAATGAAAGATCAGCGAAATGGCGAGGACAGCTTGTGTCCGTCTAAAATTGGCCGTCTGAAAATTGACGTGGAAGTTGACGGGCGCTGTAAGGAAGTAATAAATGACCGCTTAAGAGATGGTGGAAAGGCTCAAGATGGCGTGTATGTTCTCGGAAATGCTGACGCTTTAGCGGACAGCATCGTCGTGTCGGTCCTTCATAGCGGCGGGTTTGATCCACTATCCCAAACAACTTTTGAAGGTGCTCCGTTCTATCTGCGCTCGCTGGTCAGTTCCAATATCGCTCAAGGGCTGGTGCTGGCAGTATGGATTTCCTTCATTGCTTCAGCATTCCCGCGGAGTCGCGCACAGAAAAATAAGCAGTCCAAAACGGGTCGCGATCAACGGCGGTCACATGACCAAAGCATGCCTGACCGCAGGCTGAGCAAACGGCTCGCAATGTTGCTTGACATCGACCCGGATATACTGGTGCCGCCGCCCCTGAGCGAGCCATTGCCGGAGCATATTGCACCGGAGCCTGTCGTGAGGCCTGCGCCAAATCCGGGCGACCTGCAAGACACCGGTAATTCATTTTATCCTAAGCCTGATGGGCCGGTTGTGATTCCAGACGAGGAGAAAATCGAACCCTCCGCTAGTTTCATAGGGGCCGCCTTGACACTAGATGATGTACTCGAAGTAATTCGCCAAGGGGGCGCTGCCACCTGCGAGATGACCGCCGAATACACCAAGATACTATTAGACCAGTCAATCAAGTTCTATGAAGGTGAATTAATCTGGCGGCCAGTCTGGAGAGACTGGTTCGTAGCGGAGATGGCTGGATATCAAGAAGGGTGGAGGCATGGTGGGAACAAACTCGCGAGTGCCATCGAGTATGGTGGCCGGTTTGAGTACGTGTTGAGGGAGCGCAAAATGTCGGCAAAGGAGCTTGTCAAAGGACTCACGAACGACGAAATTTGCATCGTTGTTGCCGTCTTGGTGTTGCTGACCATCCGCGCAAGCTTCAAGGTCGAACGGTAATTAGTTCCCGTTTCATTAGCAAAGTAGGGCGCATGAAGCTACAAGCGTAATGCGCCAAACCTGATTATCCGGTGTCACCATAAGTTTCGCCAATGGCTGCACTGTCTTTTAACGGCTGCGAATAGTAGCAGCTTGACAGTGCATTAAGCTGGCTTCGGTGGAGCTTGCTTACTGGTCACTTCATGAGTGCGGCGCGTTCCGGCGATGGGTCCCGTATCTGCGCCGCAGCATTTCATGCCGCAGCGCATTACGGGATGACGCGGGGAGGGATGAGTTTTGTTGGTGCACTACGCCTGCGGCTTCATGCATCCTCTCGGTTATCGGCCTGTAATCAACCGCTCACTTTTTTCTTGACATAGGCCGGCGGGCATCTTAAATGTGAGCGAATGATCACATAAAAGGGAGGTGCGCCTTATGCCCGAGGCTGCCGTAGCGAAGAAGACAAGACCTGGCCGCAAGCCCGCCAGCAAAAAGAAGATGAGCGCCGCTGAGCAGCGCGGTGTCACCGCCGTTGACGGCACGACCAAGGCCAAGATTGAGCGCGCGGCGCTAACTCTTTTCCAGGAAGGGGAAATGGAGAAAGCGACCACGCGGGCGATTGCGGCGCGGGCCGGCATCTCCGAAGGGGCGCTCTATCGTCATTACACGAGCAAGGAAGAAATCTGGGAAGGGTTGTTCTTCACCATCCATGCCCGCCTTGGCGATCTTGCCATGGCGGCGGCACTGAGCGACGACCATGTGCGCGGTCAGGCAGCGGCGCTGGTCAATGCCTATTGCAGGGTTGCGGATGATGACTGGCAGCTGTTCTGCTTCCACTTATTGTCCTTACACAAATTCCTGCCCCGTGAGCATGATCTGACGCGCGACCCGGTGGTTGCGTCTGAAATGATCGTGCAAAAGGCCATGGATAATGGTCAGATCCGGAAGGGGGACCCTGTGCTGGTCTCCGGCATGGCGCTCGGGGTTGTGTTACAGCCAGCCTTGCACAAGGCCTATGGGCGCCTGCCGGGCAAGATGGTCGATTATCAGGATGCGCTCACGCAAAGTGTTGTCGCGGTTCTGAACCCGCTCGATTAGAGATCATCCGGGTCGTATCATGCGCTCAGTTCTGTTTCAGGCAGTTTTCTGGCCGGTTTCGGTGTTCTTCGTGTTCACCGGCGCTGTGCTTCTGATACTGCCAACACGTCGCCCCCTGATGATCTGGGCGCGCCTCTATACGCGCACGATCTGCCTGTTGATGCGGTTGGTCGGCGGGATAGACCTGCAGGTGCACGGACGAGACCGTTTGCCGCACGGGCCCATGATCGTGGCGAGCAAGCATCAGAGCTGGGGGGATGGGTTTTTTCTGTTCTCCCAATTTGAGGATGCGGCGTTTATCATCAGTGACCAGTTTCTGCGCTATCCGCTGATTGGCCGCGTGTTTCGCAAGATGCAGGCTGTGGTGGTGGATAATCAGCGTGGCGGCCCGGCAGGACGTGACAGCCAACTCGCCGGTATGATTGAGGGCCTGCGCGCTGAGGCGCGGCCAGTACTGGTCTACCCGGAGGGAAAGCTGGCGGCGCTCGGGCAAAAGCATCGCTATCGCCTTGGTGTTTACTACGTCTACAAACTGTATGACTGCCCGGTGGTGCCGGTGGCTACTAATTTGGGCGCGCGCTGGCTCGACAAGAGCTGGAACTTTGTGCCGGGCCCTGCGGCGATTGAGTTTCTGGAGCCGATCCCGGCTGGCCTGTCGCGGCAAGAGTTCATGGCTCGGCTGGAGAGCAGCATTGAAACACGCAGCCTGGAGATGCTGCCCGAAGAATTTAACGCCAGCGCGGCAGAAGCCGCCTGAGCCAGACAAGTTGAACAATCAAGGATATATCCCATGCGTTCCTTCTTTTTCCGTGTCGCCTACTGGTTGACCTCCATTTTTTTTGCTCTTGGCGCGATCCCGCTCTTGTTGATTCCTGGACGGAAGATCATGATGTGGTGGATCCTCGGGTATACTCGCACCATGTGTTTCTGGATGGAGCATGTGGCGGGCATCAAGCTGGAAGTGAAAGGCCGCGAGAAACTGCCGGAAGGCCCGTGCATTATCGCTGCCAAGCACCAGAGCTGGGGCGATGGCTTCCTGATGTTCTCCCAGTTTTATGATCTTGCCTTCGTGACCGGTGACCATCTGGAGAAGTTTCCGGTGGTGGGCAGTATCCTGAAGAAAATGGGCAGTATCATCGTCAACAATTGTGGCGGCCCGCTGGAGCGGGAGAAGCTGCTGGCGGACGCGATGGAAAAAGCCAAGGCCGACAACCGGCGCATCCTGATTTATCCGGAAGGGCATCTCTCCGAGGTCGGTAAAAAACATCGCTATCGCAAAGGTGTGTTTTACATGTACAAGGAATATGGCTGCCCGGTGGTGCCGGTAGCGACCAATCTCGGCCTGTGCTGGCCGCAGCAGAGCAGCAAGATAACGCCGGGCACGGCAACGATCGAGTTTCTTGATCCGATTGCGCCGGGTATGGAGAAGGGTGACTTTATGCGCCTGTTGGAAGATGAAATCGAAACGCGCTCCCTGTCGCTATTGCCACATTTGCGTGGCCCCCAGGAGGGGATGCTGTCAGATCAACGCAGTGCGACAAGCAATGCGGACGAACCGGGGGAAGCCGCATGAGCAGCACTGATGTGAGCGCGGCAGAGGCCAGTGTGCCGAAGGCTGGCAACTTCTTTTTCCAACGCCGCTTCTTGCCCATGTGGTCCGCCTTCGTTTTGGGCGTGTTCACGGACAATATGCTGAAGCAGGCACTGCTGATCGGCCTGACCTACAAGGTCATCACTTTGCCGGGTATTTCTGACCCGGCGGTGATCCTGCCGTTTGCCGGGGCGTTGTTCGCGCTGGCCGTGTTCATGTTCTCGCCCTTGTCGGGCCAGGTGGCGGACAAGTTCGAAACCTCTTTCATGTTCCGGCGGACCAAGTTTATCGAATTTATCCTGATGCTGATGGCAGCTGTGGGCTTTCTCATCAATAATGGTCCGCTGTTGATTTTGACCTTGTTTTTCATGGGCATTCAGTCGGCGTTCTTTTCTCCGGTGCGCATTGGGGCCATGCCGAAATATCTGACGCCGGGGGAACTCGTGCGCGGCAATGGCATCTGTTATGGCGGTTTGTTTGTGGCCAATCTGACAGGCTATGCGGTGGGCGGTGGCCTGATTGAGGCAGCGTTCGGCCCCATGCTTATCTCCATCATTCTGGTGCTGATGGCAGCTGCGGGCTGGGGTGCTGTCATGTTCGCACCGAAGGCAGCAGCGGATTCTCCCGATTTGAAGATAAACTGGAACTGGTTCAGCCAGGTGGGCTCCATGATCCGTATGGTGCGCGATGAGCCGCCGATTATCCGGCCCTTGCTGGGCGGCGGCATCTTCTGGTTCATCGCGGCGGCGATCACCGTGGCCTTCCCGATTATCACCAGCGAAGTGTTGCAGGCCAAGGGTACGGTTGCGACGGTGATGATGGGGATATTTGCCGTAGGCGGATTGATCGGTGCGGCGATCACGACACTGGTGCCGAAGCATAAATCCGGCCTGTCATTGTCTGTGGCGGCTTTTGTGTTCGCTATCCTGATCAATGTTGCTCTGTTTGCTGTCAGCGAGATGATGTCTGCCCCGCGCGATGGCGAGTTGATGGGCGTGGCCGAATTCTTCGCCGAGCCGGGCGGGGTGCTGCTGGCGGTGCTGTTCATCTTCGCGTCTGCGGCTATGGGCATTTTCCTTGTGCCATTGCAGGCTGCTGTGCAGCGCCGGGTGCGGGAGACCAACCGGGCACGGATCATGGCCGCGAGTAACATGCTGAACGCCTTTGGCGCTGTGCTGGGCTCCATGTTCGTCTTGCTGATCGCGATCACACCCATGCGCCCGCATGACCTGCTGCTGGTCATCGGCGCGCTGGAACTACTGGTTGTGATCTACATGTTCCGCCGTCAGAAGGCCGTGCCAGAAGGGACGTATGACGAGATGCTGGCAGGGAAGTGAGACTGGGTCTGATTGAAAATAGGCTCTGAACTCCGGTGACTTGATGTGCGTTTGCCTGTGTCTGCTTTTTACGGTAGCTTTGCAGTGTTTAGTTGGGGCGGTGCATCTTGAGTTTTCGGAACGGCTGTCGATTGTAGTAAGGAACGGTCTGTAGGCACGATCCTGAAGGGGGGAAGATGAAGCACGTGTACAGAAATTTCAGGCAGCGCTGCCTTGGCTTGTTGGGGTGGGCCGTTGCGACCGCCGCCCTGTTCTTCATGACAAGCGTTGCGGCGTTAGCAGACGGACCTTCTTTCAGAGTACCTGTTGAGGTCAAAAGCCTGCATCCCGGAACCGAATATTTCACCATCGTCTGTGATGTCTGGCACACCCCTTCCGGGCAGAGAACGCAAGGCAGTGTTCGCTTTTCCGTGCCTGAAGATCAGCGGGCGTATTATAAGACGGAAGTTGTGGTTCCCATTCAGGGAGTGGCGAGCACGCCTCTATATGAGTTTGATCAGTACCAATGTGAGATGCTACCAAACTTATTTAGCGTGCGGTCGGTTTCAGCAGGCATGAAAAATATGAACCCTGCACAACTGGAAGCAGCACTTCTTCGTCCTGAACTGCTGAGTGTGGCGGAGAGTGAGATCTTGCAAAACGAGGATGTTCTTCTTTTTACAGGTACTGTTACAACCGGGAATACGGAAGATAGCCGGACACGTGTTCAGACTATGACAACGCCAAATGCGTGGATCAGGTCACCCCAGATTATCCGGACAGATCCATTGTATTTCCAGGGGATTGATCTGGCGCGTGACGCAAATGGCAATGCTGGTTTGGCCAGACTTGGGGACCTGGGTGTCCTGCGGTTCCGGGTGCCGCTGAGCGTGCGGTCTGACGGTCGAGAGAAGTCACCCATGACCATTGCTTGCGTTGTCTTTGATGGTAACGGCAACGCCTTTAATGGACTGACGAATGTTCCGCTGGATCAACTCGGCCAGGCGGACGTTGAGCGCGATGTGAATGTCAGTGTACGTTTCCCTTGGCAGGCCGAGAGCATCGTCGCCTTGAGCAAGCCGGTAGATTACCGATGCGATTTGCTTGAGACCGGTGATCCGGCGTTCCAGGCCTGGCGCGCAACGTGGGACAGGCTGGATACCGCCTGGGTGACTCCGCTTGACGTTTTTGTGGATCAGCCGGCGATTGACGCACCACCTTGTCAGATGGCACGGCGACGTACCAGTTGCGGTGTGGACCGGCCACAGGTGAGCTCTCGTCCGCCCGCAGCAGGGGTTTACCGTCTCGAACTGGTTGGTCATCCACTGGTTCAGCAGGTCAAAGACGACATTTGCCCGCGTCGTGGACTAACCGATCTTGATGAGCCGGGTTTCCCCTCTATCTTCAGCGAGTCAGAGGAAGACAGGGATGAGCGATGCCCTTTTTCACTTGCATGGGGCCGTATTAGTGAAACGGAAGCTGATGTGCAGATTGCTTATCAGGCGGGGACATATGAATGGCTTCTGGAGCCCAACGAAGATGCGACTTACGCATTGAAGCCATATGAGTGGTGTAGAGCCGAGACCGATTGTGAGGCCAATCTCACCCTGATTGACGCCAATACAGTCGACATTAAGGTGTCTACTGAGGATAATACGCGCTGGGCGTTCGAGAAGGTCGGTGACGGGTACCGCATTCTTGGCGCCAGCGGCTGTTATGGCGGCGAGCCGCCATGTGGCCTGCATCTGAGTATCGACGAGGATCTTAACCTGAAGGTAATGCGCGGGACAGACCTTCCCGCCACGAACATACAATGGAAATTGACCAGCCTGCGCTAGGCGACGGGCCTGACCTTGCGTCTCTTGCCGGAAGGGATGGATGACGCCCTAGCGTTTGAGTGAGTTGCCCAAGACGCCGGAAAGCGCATCAAGATATGCTGCAAACGCCTTTCGCCCTGATTGCGTCAAACGAACAGTGGTCAGCATCTTTCGTGCAACTATCGATTTTTCAATTTCAATAAAACCAGCGTCTTCGAGTTTCCGCATCTGGATCGACAAATTGCCCGCCGTAACATTCAGCGCTGACTTCAACTCGGTGAAAGACGCGGCTTCTGCGTTCGCAAGATAGGCCATCACGCCTAATCGCAGGCGGCCATGGATGATCTCACTGATTTTGTCGATATCATAGTCGGACATTCGGACAACGGGTCAGGTTTTCATCGACTTGTTTTGGAGCATCACATAACCGGGCAACGCCATGAACAGGAGCAAAAATATGCCGAGTGCGGAGACATAGGCTCCGGCCTGGTTCATGAAAATCGCGAGCACAGGGGCGGACGCAAACCATCCAAGGGCAGTCAAGCCATACCACTTGCGGCGTCGCACAATCATCGCGGTGAACCAGATTGCACCTTGGAAGACGCAAACGACGATCGGGTAGAGGAACCAGATTGTCCAATCGGCGCGGTCATACGCGACCCAACCAAAAATGCAGGCTGAGACCAGAATGGCCATGCCGCCCCCGGCAAAGGCCCCGCCGATGGCGCGTTTGCCCGTACCGGTTCCGAAGGGCCGTTCGCGGTTTTTCCAACCGAAGCTGATATTAATCGTCAGGAACAGAACCGTGGGCATGATCCCGATCGCCAACCAGACCCAGGTCGGAGCATCGATTGCGCCAAGTAACAAAATTCCGTTGGCGAGGCATTGAAGGCCGTAGAGCAATCCGGCTGCAAAATAGTTGATCCCAAAGGTTCGATCATAAGTATCGTTTTCTTCCAGGATCGCCCTCATGAAAGCGAGATCGCCTTCAGCGGACTTCTGATCAATCGTCATGTGCCGATCTCCGCGGTTTCAAATTTTTTGCGGCTGCGCTTCTTCCCGTTGAGAATCCAACCTACAAAAGTGTATCGTACTAGGAGTTCGTAAGTGAGCAACATGAATGGGATGGAGAGGCCGA